>JBEKHQ010000648.1:0-3079 GCA_050012195.1 Bryobacteraceae bacterium
GGTCAGGCCCACCGTGGTGATCGCGTTCGCGCCCAGGTGCGCAACCCAGAACACGTCCACCACGCCGAACAGCGATTCCATGCACATCTCGAGCACCATGGGCACGGCCAGCAACACGATGGCCCGGCCGATGCTGCCCTCGGTGAAGTCCTGGCTGCTGCCCATTAGAGCTTCGCGCAGCGACGACCAAAATCCGGGCGCGCGCGTTTCGACCGTGCTTTCGCTCATACGAGTTTCCATGGGAATAGAAAAACCCTTTCCGCTCGCGCGGGCTTGAAATTGGCCGCGCGGCTCAACTGATCAGGACGGTCCGAATAGATCGGACTTCAGTTTTCGAATGGGCTTTTCACGGTCAGATACCTCAATCGACTTAAGGTTCCTAGATTATAGCGCAGAGAAGCGGATTCGGCGCGCGGGCTATTTGCCGATGTCGCGGTGTGTCTCTTTGACCTTGAACCCAGCATGCGTCAAGCGCTTGCGGATCTCGCCGGCGATCATCACCGAACGATGGTGGCCGCCGGTGCAGCCGAACGCGATGGTCAGATAGCTTTTTCCTTCGCGGATGTAATGCGGAAGCAAGTACACCAATAGTTCCGAGATGCGATCGATGAATTCGACGGTTTGAGGAAACGACCGGATGTAGCGCGCCACGCTGGGGTGACGGCCGCTGAGCTTTTTGAATTGTGGGATGTAGTTAGGATTGGGAAGGAAGCGAACGTCGAAGACCAAGTCGCTGTCCGGGGGAACGCCGTGCCGGTAGCCGAAGCTGGTGATGTCGATCCTGATCTTGGATTCCTCGCGGTTGTGCCGGAATTTGTCTTCGATCACGTCGCGCAGTTCGTGCACATTGAACTTAGAGGTATTGATGATGTGATCGGCCACTTTGCGGATGGGCGCCAGGCGTTCGCGCTCGGTGCGGATGCTCTTAAGCACCGAGGAGTGGATGCCCAGGGGATGCGGGCGCCGGGTCTCGCTGAAGCGGCGCGCGATGGTGGCGTCGTCGGCCTCGAGATAGAGCAGACTGGCGGGAACACGCCGCCGCAACTGTCGAAAAATGGCCGGAAATCGCTTCAAGCTCTCGCCCTCGCGGATATCGATCACCAGCGCCGCCCGGCGGACTTGGGGAGCGTCCTTGGCCAGATCGGCGAACTTGGCGAGCAACCCCATGGGCAAGTTGTCCACGGCGTAATAGCCCAAGTCCTCGAGCGCTTTGAGAACGGTGGCCTTGCCGGAACCGCTGAGGCCGGTAATGATGACCAGTTCAACGCCCTGCTTGTCCGCTTTCGGCGATCTGCGCTTGGCCACTAGCTTTCTATCAGATCATAATGGCCGTCGGGGCGTCGCATGAGCACGGTGACTCGGTCAGTTTGCGCGTCTCGGTAGACCATGTAATCCTGGGAAGCTTCCATCTCGAGCATCGCCTCTTCGAGCGTCATGGGCTTCTTGCCGTCGCCATGATCCACTCGAAAGACTTTCTTGGGGCTCTTCTTCTGACTGGATTGCGCGACCGCGGCAGAGGCCTTTCGACTTCTCGCGCGAGGCTGCTCGGGCGCTTCGACCGGGGGAGCGGCGCCAGACTCCTTGTCCTGATGACGTTTCGTGTCGCGCCGCTTGGTGCGGAGCTTGAGAGTCTGCTTCTCGAGCCTGTCGAGCGCCTCGTGCGCCGCGACGATCACGTCGCTGTTCGATCCCACGCCCACGAAAGTGTGATCCCAGGCGTTTACGGTGATTTCCACTTTCTGCAAAAATCGCTCCTGGGTGAGGATGACGTGCGCCTCCTTCTCACCTCTGCGATCCAGCGTTTTAGAAAGCTTCTGGAGCTTCACTTCGAACTTGGAGCGCTGTTTCGGAGGAAACGCTTCGTGTCTGCCGGTGTAACTGATTTTCATGGGTGTACCTCTCTGAAGCGAGAAGTTCCTTATTCGCGAACCCGCCGCTGATGAGTGGACGGGATCTTCATGTCTTCTCTATATTTCGCAACCGTTCTGCGGGTTACATCAATGCCCTCGGACTTCAAGCGCGCCGTAATTTGCTCGTCGGTCAGGGGGTGCTGCGTATCTTCGTCCTCAATCATTTTCTTGACTCTCCGCTTGAGGATCAACAGCGGCGTGGCGCTGCCGGCCGCGCCCTGCACGGCTTCCGAAAAGAAATAGCGGAGTTCGAACACGCCCTGCGGCGTGTCGGCGTATTTGCTCGCCACCGCGCGGCTCACGGTGGAAGGATGCACGCCGATTTCCTCGGCTACTTCCTTGATCATCATCGGCTTAAGCTGATCGATGCCGTGTTCGAGAAAATCCAATTGCCGCCGCACGATCGATTGGCAAACCTTGAGAATGGTCTGCTTGCGCTGCTCGATGTTCTTGATCAGTTGCAAAGCGGCCGCGTAGCGATCCTTGACGTAGTTTCGAATTTCCTTGCTCGGTTCGTGATCGCGATCGAGCATCTTGCGGTATTGCGCGTTCAGACGAAGCTGCGGAAGATCGTCGTCATTCAACTGAATGATATAGTCGTCGCCTTCCTTGAAAATGTGGACGTCCGGCTCCACTTGGCGCGCGCCGGGCGCGGAATAGCGGAGACCGGGATAGGGGTCCAGGTGCCGAATCACATCCAAGGCGATCTGAACATGCTCGATGGGCCGGCCCAGGACCTTGGCGAGTTCCTTGAGCTGGCGCGTCTCCACCAGTTTGAGATGATTCGCCACGATCTGCCACGCCAGACCTTCGCGGCCGCTGCGGCTCTCGATCTGCAACAGCAGGCACTCCCGCACGTCTCTAGCGGCGACGCCGGCCGGGTCGAGCGATTGGACGATACTCAGAGCCTGGCGAACGTCCTCCGGCGTGTGCTGGCCGGTGTCGGCGATCTCCTCCAGCGTGGCGGTGAGATAGCCGTTCTCATCCAGGTTACCGATGATGTTCGCGGCGGCATCGCGGACATCATCCGACATCACCAGCACGCTCAACTGCCGATGCAGCTGGTCTCCCAGAGTGACCGGCGACGACAGGAACGTTTCGAAGGAGGGCTTTTCAACCGATTCGGAGGCGGGGCTTTTGTATCCCGGATCGAGGTACTCATCGAAGAA
>JBEKHQ010000649.1:0-3078 GCA_050012195.1 Bryobacteraceae bacterium
AACATTGATGTTATTGCCGAATTCCAGAAGGTGGGAACTGCGCGAGCCGGCATACCCGGCCGTCAAAACGATGTGTCCGGGCACCTCCTGCTCCATATTCACGTTGAATTGCTGGATCCTGCCCTGTTTGAAGTTGGTGTCTTGTGCCAGAATGGTCCCGGTGAAATCCGCCGGGTTGGGTGGCGCCGTAAACGTGGGAAATCCATCGGAGAGGCTGATGGCCGAAGGCGACAAACCATAACGCGTGGCGCAGGCGGCTGTCGCGAAAGTGCAATTGCCGCCGAATGCGTAAGCATCCGATTCCGCATAGTACGGCGGATTTTGCCAAAGCCCCTGCGCGCCCTGATTCCAGGACGAATCGTGGAAGATGGCGTAGCCGCCGCGAACCACGGTATTGTTTCGCCCAAAGGGCTTCCATGCGACGCCAAGCCGCGGCTCCAGTGCGGTGTAATCCATTTTGATGCCCGCGCTCGCGCCGGCATTCTGGCCCGCAACCAGGAACGTCCCCGTGGCGGGATTGAAGTCCGACTGGCGATTGCCCACTTCCGTGACAGGCGTCACCAGAGCCCACGCGAGACCAAGGTTCAAGGTGAGGTTCTTAGTCACCCGCCAATCGTCCTGCACGAACGGGCGGTACAGTTTCCAGCGGCGCCCGGTGTTGCCGCCATCGAACTCCTGGTCGTGGATTGCCAGGCTGGTCAGCCCCGTCAGAAGGTCGGCGGCCGGGTCGCCCGTCCACAGCCCGCTGACAACCCAAAATCCGTTGGGGAAGCCCACCGCCACGGTATTCAACTGATTGGCGCGAACCGAGAATCCCACTCGAATGTCGTGCCTGCCACGCACGATGTCGAGGGAATCGGAGGCCGTCCACACATTGGTCCCGCCCACGAACGGTGTGTAACCGCGATCGCCCAACGACCAGTAAGCGCCTTCCATTTCCACCGACGTTAAGCCGGAACTTCCGCCTCCCAGGTCAGCGCCAGGGATTCCCAGCGATTGGGCTGCGAAGCTGCCCGTGCCCTGCGAAGTGATGTAATCGAAAATGCGGTTGAAGCCGGCGCTGAATTGATTCACCAGCGCGGGCGAAAAAATATGCGTCTCCGAGATCGCCGCATTGCGGGCGTGATTGATGATGCCCTGATTGCTGGCGAACGGCCCTTGTTCGGCGAAACCCGGAGCGCCGCCCGGAACGTACGATGTCGCCTGATCGTAGCTGAAACGCGCGAACATATTGTCCTTCGCGGACAAATTCTCGTCCATGCGAAAGTCAAACTTGGTTTCGTTCAGCTTCCTCACCGGTTCGCTCACGAAGTTGTATCCCAGAGCGGGGTTGTCGGCATTGGGCAGCGGATACAGGTTCATCAACTTCTGGCCGATCGGATTGATCAGCCCCTGCGGAATCTTGTTGCACGGCGTGCCGTTTGCCTGGCTCCCGTCCGCGGCGGCTGGAAGCGCGTTGCCCGCGCTGTCGCACATGAATGGCACCGAAACCGGATTCCCGTTCACCACCTGGGTGGCCCACGGATTCACCAACGCGATGGTGTTCGGCTGGCCGAAGGCGTTGTTGGAGAAGTCTCCGGTTCGCTGCGCCACCGAGGGAACCACCCCCGTAAACGGAATCCCGTGGCGCTGGTCTTTCTGCTCCACATCGGCGAAGAAGAAGGTTTTGTCTTTCTTGATGGGGCCGCCCAGAGCGCCGCCAAATTGATTGAGATTGAACTTTTCGGTGGACGCTGCAAAGAAGCTGCGAGCATCCAGGTGGGTATTGCGGAAGAACTCGAAAACGCTTCCGTGGAACTGATCGGTGCCCGATTTCGTCGTCACCAAAACAGTCGGGCCGCCGCGCGTCCCCCATTCCGCCGAATAGTTATAAGTGAGCACTTTGAATTCCTGGATGGAATCGATCGACGACAGAATTGAAATCGCGCCGGAAGTGAGTTCGTTGTTATCGTTGCCGTCCAGCAGCCAATCCGTGCTGTTGGCGCGCGATCCTCCTACCGAGAGCGAAAAAGATCCGCGAGCGGACGCCTCGCTGCTCGGGCCGCCGTTAAAAAAGCTATTGGGATTGGTTTCCTGCGTAGTGCCCGGCGTCAGCGTGGCGAGCTGGACGAAGTCCCGGCCATTCAAGGGCAGGTCGGCGACCTGTTGGATGGTAATCACCTGGCCGAGAGTAGCGTCCGCGGTTTGCACGGCGACCGGTGTGGCCGAGACCTCCACGCTGGTCTGCACGGACGAGGGCGAAAGCTTGAAATCGAGCTCCCGGTGTTCGTCCACCTGCAGGCGGATGTCTTGCGCGATGGCGTCTTGAAAGCCCTTCATCTCCACCCGGACCGTGTAACTGGCAACGCCCAGCAAGGGGACGATATACTCGCCGGTGTCATTGGTTGCGGACGATCGGGTCAATCCCGTAGCCGGAGCGGTGACCGTCACCGTCGCGCCCGGCACGGCCGATCCGCTCGCGTCGCGGACAGTCCCCGAAATACTTCCGGTGGCCTGCCCGAACAGGAGCTGGCCGGAAGCGATTGCAAGCCAGCAGGCGAGGACAGCTGTTGTCTTACCGATTCGCATGGAATGAAGAGAGAGCGGGCGCTGAAACGCGCTTGGGAGTGTCATTTGATCCCCTGTATTCTTGGATGACCACAGACGGACGTCATACGCTGAACCGACGAAGTTCACTTTGCTGAATCCGGCCGGCGACTAGGAGAGCGGATTAAGAAGTAGTCTTCGCTCTTTTCATCTTTTTGTCAAGCGGAAACAGATTGTAACAATGGTGGCCTTCGCCGTTTCGGCGGACAGCCTCAAAACAATTTCAGCCGCATGAACTTTCGCGGATTCAACCGGAAATCCTTCAAGCTATCACGCAATTCCTTGAGCGAACCATTCAGGTTGTCGTACAATACCGTGCTCGTCATCATTGGATCGCGATTGAATTCATCCACCCTCTGAATCAACGTTCCCAGCGACTGCGTCACGCTATCGTACATGCTGTCCGACTGCAACAGATCGCTCTTACCGATTTCCTCGAGTGTATGATGGAATTCCCGCGTCTGGCGCAAGAGCTCATCGTACTGCGCGCTG
>JBEKHQ010000650.1:0-4749 GCA_050012195.1 Bryobacteraceae bacterium
CTGCCGATCGGAATGAAGACGGCGACCTACTTCGAGCCGTCGGCGGAATCCACAACGACGCTCTATCACGATGACGGGAAGACACCATTTCCTTACTGGCACATCCTGCTTCGGCCCGCGGGCGCCATCAACGCGTCGGCGAACGACATGGCGAACTATTTACTTTTCTATCTCCATCGCGGGAGGATGAACGACACTGTGGTGGTTCCCGCGGCTTCCATCGATCGCATGGAGAATCCTGCCAGCACCTGGGCGGCGAAAGAGGGATTGAAAGCTGGATATGGCTTGAGCAATATCTGGCTCAGTATGGATGGCTTTGTTTACCACGGACATGACGGCGGGGTAAACGGCGGTCTCACGGAAATGCAGTACATGCCCGAAGAAGGGGTGGGTTATTTTTACAGCATCAACTCGGGCAGTGGCGATGCGGTTGAAAAAATCGGCGCGAGAATCCGCGCCTACATCACACGCAAGCTGCAGAAGCCCCCGGTGCCCCCCGTGATGCCGCTGGCGGCGAACGCCCAAGACTACGCCGGCTGGTATGAGCCTGATTCACCGCGCGTGGAGCTGCTCCGTTTTTTCTTTCGGCTGGCAGGCTTGGCTCATTTCGATTTTCAGGACGGCAAGCTCGTGGGTGAGTCCTTGGGGGGACGGGACGAGCTGCTCCCGGTTTTGGGCGCGCAATTCCGGAGAATTCCCAAGAAAGAGACTCTGGAGCCGATCGCAACGGTGGCGCTGATCACGCCAAACCAGGAAGGCCGATTCATCCAGGACGTCATGGAAGGGACAATGAAGCGCATTCCGTCGTGGCTCGCGATCGGTGAAATTGCGGTTGTCGCTTACGTTTTGCTTACGATGGTTTCGATCCTGAGTTATGCCCTATTTTGGGTTCCCGGCGGCCTATGGAAGCGGCGGCGCCGTCCGACGGAGCGCGCCATTCGGATCTGGCCTCTGATCGCCGTGCTCAGCCTGATTGGTTTTGTAGTCGTGCTCCAATTGGCCGGCAATCGGGATGCGCTCGCGCTGTTGGGGAACCTGACAGGATGGTCGGTTGCCTTGTTTCTTGCAACGGTGGTTTTTGCGATCGCTTCCGTTGCGAGCGCCGTGACGCTGTGGCGCACGCCCAAAGCGGACGTCCGACGTCGTGTTCGCGGATACTCGATGGCGGTTACCTTGGCGCTATTGATCGCCGCCGCTTACCTGGCCTACTGGGGCGTGATCGGTTTGCGCACATGGGCGTAGGGACGTCGTCTACGCGGAACCCAGTGCTTCGGCGCTGGATCTTCGTGACTGTGGCTGTCGTGGCGCTGGGGGCGGTGTTGAGCGCTATCCTGCTCGCCCTGAACTGGCCGTTCACCCAAGCGGCTGTCACTAAGGCTTTACAGGATCGATTTGTCAGGGACGTGAAGATCCGGAAATTCCGAAGCACCTACTTCCCGCCGGGGTTTGTGGCCGAAGGTGTCGAGTTTCTGCACCGTGAACGTAAGGATTTACCGCCGCTTATTACGGTTCAAACTCTGACCATTCGCGCCGGCTATAGCGGCTTGCTGAGAATCCATCCGCAGGTCAATGACGTGCGGGTGGCCGGGTTGCATGTGCTGGTGCCGCCGAAGGGACCACCCGGATCGCGCCAAGTATTTCCGCTCACCAATAGTACGTCGGGCAAGACTCTGACGATCGGGGAAATAACCACGGACGGCGCTCGATTGGAATTCATATCCGAACAACAGTCAGCGGACCGGTTCACTCTCGGAATCGATCATTTGACCCTGGATCATGTGGGCGAGAGCGTGCCCGTCACGTTTCACGCGCGGTTCACGAACACTGAGCCGCCTGGGGAGGTCAGCTCGGACGGGAGGTTTGGTCCCTGGAACGAAGATGATCCCGGCAGTACTGAGCTCTCGGGATCGTACACCTATGAGAACGCGAAGCTCGGGGTGTTCGAAGGCATCGCTGGAACTTTGTCCTCCCGCGGGAAATTCAGCGGCACGCTGGGCCATATCGATGCCGCGGGGGACTTGGACGTGCCCGATTTCAAGGTCACCGGCCCTGCGGTTCACCTGACCTCGAATTTTCATGCCGCGATAGACGGCACCAATGGAGACACCTATCTGACGCGCGTGGAATCGCATTTCGGAAGAACGACGGTGATTTCGCAGGGCGACGTAAAAGGCCATCCGGGCCAGCACGGAAAAACAGTGACGCTCAGCATGAGCGTCATCCAAGGGCGCATTGAAGACCTGCTACGCCTGTTCGCGGGTTCGGCGCGGCCCGTGGAGACCGGCGATGTTCGATTGCAGACGAAGGTGGAGTTGCCGCCGGGGCCGCAGGGATTCCTAAGACGGCTCCGTCTGGATGGAGACTTCGGAATCGGCGGCGGGCGGTTCACTAACCCTAAAGTTCAGGAGCCGGTAAACCGGCTCTCCGAGAGCGCGAGCGGTGAGTCGAAGGCTCACGAGGAAGTTGACCAGTCGACGGTGCTTTCGAATCTGAAGGGCCAAGTTTCGGCGAACGGTGGGATCGCGAAGCTTTCCAGGATATCGTTTACCGAGCCCGGGACGCTTGCCGAAATCGACGGCACGTATAATCTGGTCGATAAGAAACTGAATCTGCGAGGCGTGCTCTACACCAACGGAAAGCTGGACGACACGACGTCGGGTTTCAAGTCGGTGGTATTGAAAGCGCTTGGTCCGTTCATTAAGAAGAAATCTCTCACGGTGGTGCCATTCACGATTACGGGCACTTCTAGCGATCCCTCTTTCGCTTTAGATCTCGCGGCGAAACGCAAGCAGTGAGAGAGAAACGGACGCGCCAATCGCGGTGGGCAACGTTTTTCAAACGTTCTGCGCGCCGGCTGCCTTCTGAATTCGCAGGACGCTGACGTCCGACATCGCGATCAATCCCTTATCCATCATTTCTTCGACGATGGGCAGCAGGCGCTGAACGTTTTCCTGCGTGTCGACGATCTGGATCACGATGGGCAGGTCGTGCGTGAGGACGTGAGAGCGGTGAATCTCGGCTGTTTCGCCGTATCCTTCCAAGCCGCGGAAGACCGTGGCGCCCGCGATCTTCAGGTGCCTTGGTAACGGTCGCGTTCGGTGAAATGCAGGCGCAGCAGCTTAGCCGGTTGGTAGTTTCGCATCGGTAGCCTCCGCGTGGATGAGACGCACGATGTCTACATCCGATACCACGATGAGTCCGTCCTGCAACATTTCTTCGACCAGTTCGGCGGCATGATTGAGCTTATCCTCAGTCTCCACCACCGAGATCATTATTGGAAGGTCGCGGCTGGTGTGCAAACGATTCTGCTTGTGCGTATGCCCTTTCACGCCATATCCCAAGATGCCCCGATAGACGGTGGCGCCGGCGATATCGATCATGCGAAGCCGCTTGATCATGGCGTCGTAGAGCGGTTCTCCATTCCAGCGATCCGCTTCGCCCAGGAAGATGCGCATCAGCTTGGCCTTGCCCGCTTTGCGCTCGTGGGGCTGCTTCGATTCCGGCCGCCGCTTCTCCTTGCTGGCGATCTTGACGACGGTGGTGTCCTGCACTTCGATGAGGCCGTCGGTAACCATGTCGTAGAGCGTGGGAAGAAGTTCCTCCACCTTCTCCGCGGTTTCGATGAATTCCAGCCGGACCGGCAGATGCTCGGCCAGAACTTCTATTTTCGGCGTGTGTATTATCCTGTGCGCGCCGAAGCCGGACAAGGCGCGCGTTACGGTTGCGCCCGAAACACCCTTGTGCACCAGGAAGGCGAGCAGCGACTCGTAGAGCGGCGTTAAATGGTGCTGGGTGTCCTCATTGAGGTAGATGGTGACCTTCTTCGCGATTCCTTTCGAGAGCATTGGTTCCCTCCTTCCAGAGTAGATCACCGCTTGGCGGCGATGACCGCGCCCAACCAGACCGCAAAATATCCGAGCAGCACGCTGCCTGCTACGTTGATCAGGGCCAGCCATCGGCCGCCATCGCGCACCAGGCCGAAAGTTTCCCACTCAAAGCTGGAAAACGTGGTGTATCCTCCCAGAAAACCGACCACCAACAGCAGGCGCCAGTTCGGGCTCGGGTTCAGGCGCTCCGTCAACATTGTCATGATAAATCCGATTAGAAAAGATCCGGTGATGTTGATGACGACGGTGCCCAGCGGAAAGCGGCCGCCCACACGACTCATGATGGCGGTGCCGAGCGCAAATCGCGCCAGGGATCCGGTGGCGCCGCCGAGCATCACCATAAGATAGCGGTCCAAGACTGATCCTCCTTCATAGGAATCTACGCCTCCGCCGCTTCCGGCGTGGTGGGCGGTATGCCTGGCAATAAATGTTTCGGCATGAAATAGGCATTTGCAATCGCCGTGGGAACGACGGCGCTCGCGATCACGGTGGCCACCAGGTGCGAATACTGGGTCTGGGTGATGATTTGATGATTGAGACCGAAAAGCGCCGAGATGGTTCCGAACGTCAAGCCGGTGGACATCATCAGCGAGTAATACATGCCTTCGTGCCCGAGGTAGTTGAAGGCGCGCACGGTGGGAACCAGGGGTGCCATCTTGCTGAACATTTTAGCGGCGAGCAAAGCGACAAACACAAGGGGCGCGGCGATGAGAGCCGGAACCGATACCAGCGAGCCGGCTCGGATGAAATAGAACGGCGTCAGAAGGCCAAACGTCAGCGTGCGCAGCCGGCGGATCAAGGCGTGGTCCTTACCCACCGTTCCGGCCAACACCATGCCGATGATGTAAGCCGGCAACACCGC
>JBEKHQ010000651.1:0-3052 GCA_050012195.1 Bryobacteraceae bacterium
CGGGGATTGCCGGCCCTGCTCCTTCCGTCCAAGGATGTTCCGCGCGAGGAATATGATCGGCGCGTGGCATCGGAACTTTCGAAACGCGGCGTCGACCTGGTCTGCCTGGCGGGGTTCATGCGGCTGCTAAGCGCCGAGTTTTGCCGCGCTCTGCCTCACCGCATTCTGAATATTCATCCTTCCCTGCTCCCCGCTTTCCCCGGCCTGGATGCGCAAAAGCAGGCGCTCGAGCAGGGGGTGAAAATCAGCGGATGCACCGTCCACTTCGTCAACGAACTGCTGGACGCCGGGCCGATCGTCGCGCAAGCGGCCGTGCCGGTGTTGGACGAGGACACGGTGGAGACGCTGTCGGCGCGAATTTTGAAGGAAGAGCATCGCATCTACAGCGATGCCATCCGGATCGTCCTATCGGGGAAATGGCGGATCGACGGACGGCGCGTGGTGTCGGTGGCCTGATTGTCCGGCGGTTCCAATTTCCTGATTCGCGCCGGACGCGCCATGCTGCCGACGCTCCGTTATCTGATGGAAACCGAGGTGCACGTCTTCGCGTTCTCCGTTTCCGCCGGGATGCTGCTCTCGTTCTTCCCCTTCGTTACAGTGATGCTGTCGCTGTGCCGTTACGTCTTCAAGTGGAGAGCGGCGGTCAACGCGATTTACTTCACCATGGACGACTATTTCCCCGACGCGTTCGGGCATTTTCTGCGGCGCAATTTCGAAGCGACGGTCGAGTCGCGCGGACCGGTTCAGATCGTTTCGCTGTTGCTGCTGTTCTTCACCGCCAGCGGAATCTTCGAGCCTTTGGAAGTAGCGTTGAATCGAATCTGGAGCTGCTCGAAAAATCGCAGCTATCTCAAGAACCAGGTGATCGGCCTGGCCCTGATCTTCGCCTGCGGAACCCTCTTTCTGGTTTCTGTCACGCTAGCCGCGCTGGACGACCAATTCCTGCGCGGAGCGGCGAAGCATCCCTCGGGTGCGATGGCCAACGTTCTGGGATTGATCCTGTTCAAACTGGCCGCGATTCCCATGTCGATGCTGCTCCTGTTTCTCATTTACTGGCTGCTGCCGAACTGCCAAGTCAGGGCGTCGAAAATAATACCTGCGGCCATTCTGGTTGGCTTCGTGCTCGAGATCTTGAAGTACGTGAACTTCCTCACGTGGCCTTATCTGCGGAACAAGCTGGCTCTTGAATACGGCCCGTTCGTTTACACGGTGACGATCATCTTGTGGGGATTCGTCGCGGCGCTGGCGGTTCTGGCGGGAGCGGAATGGAGCGCGCGTTACGCCAGGGCCGATTCGGCTTAGCTCAGAGTCTGGAGAAATTCCAGATCCACGTTCCCGCCTGAAATGATCGCGCCGATTTTCTTCAAGCCGCCCGGCAGCTTGTGATTGAGCAGCGCGGCCGCGGGAACGGCGCCGCTCGGTTCCACCAGCATCTTCATGCGAGTCAGAAAGAACCGCACAGCTTCGCCAATTTCGCCATCGCTCGCCAGGAAAATATCCTCGACGCGCTCTTGAATGATGGGAAAAGTTATCGCGCCGGGTTTTTGCGCCCGCAGTCCGTCGGCGATCGTCTGAGGCGGCGGAATCTCGGTTCGCACACCCGCGCGTAGCGACAGATACGTATCGTTGGCGTCCTCAGGCTCCACGCCGAAGACGCGGATGCCGGGCCGCAACCCCTGGGCGGCGATGGAGCATCCCGAGATCAAACCGCCGCCGCCGATCTGAACCACCAGCGCGTCGAGGTCGGGAATCTCTTCGAGCAGTTCCAGCGCCGCCGTGCCCTGACCCGCGATGATCCAGGGATGATCGTAGGGCGGAACCAGCGTCGCGCCGGTTTCCTCCGAGATTCGCTGGCCGATGGCTTCTCGATTCTCGCGGAAGCGGTCAAATGTGACTACCCGCGCGCCGTATCCGCGGGTAGCTTCCACTTTCGATTTCGGAGAATCGTAAGGCATCACGATGGTCGCCGCAATTCCCGCCGATGCAGCGGCCACAGCTACCGCCTGAGCGTGATTGCCGGACGAATAACTTACCACCCCGCGGCTGAGTTCGTCCTTAGGCATCGAGTAAATGAAATTCGCCGCGCCGCGAATCTTGAATGCGCCCACGCGCTGAAAGTTCTCGCATTTGAAATACACCGAGGCGCCCGCGATCGCGTCGAACGTCCTGCTGGTGAAGACGGGCGTTCGATGCGCAATGCCCGCGATGCCCGCCGCCGCTTTCCGTATGTCCGCGAGCTGAACCGTCGGACTCAATTCAGTAACCCGCCTTCTTATCGACGACATTTTCGAGCGGCTGGCCGTTGCGAAACAGCTCGTAGTTTTCGATAAACCGATCCATCGCCCGGTCGGCCCAGCCTACGGTGTGATCGGCGGCGTGCGGCGAAAGCAACACGTTCGGCAAGCGATAGAACGCATGTCCGGCGGGCAACGGCTCGGTGTCGAAAACGTCCAGCGCCGCGCCTTTGATCGCGCCCTGTTCGAGCGCGGCGATCAGAGCCTGCTCCGCGATCACGGGACCGCGACCCACGTTGATGATCACGGCCGAAGTTTTCATCGCCTTCAGCTCCGCCTCGCCGATCATTCCTCGAGTCTCCGCGGTGAGCGGCGTGGAGACCAGCACGTAGTCCGCGAGCGCCAGCATTTCCCGCAGTTGGTCCGGCGCGTACACACGGTCGAGCAGAGGATCGGTCCCGGCCAGCGCCGTTCGCTTGCGAACCGCCAGGACCTTCATCCCGACGGCGTGCGCAAGACGCGCCGCCTCGCGCCCGATCCCGCCATATCCCACCACGCCCAAGGTCTGACCGCGCACTTCCAGGTTGTCGAACTGCTCCCACTTTCCCTGCTCCTGATTGCGAACCAGCCGTCGGACATCCTTGGCGAAGTAAAAAATCGATGCCAGGGCGAATTCCGCCAGACCGTCCTTGAACACTCCTTGGCCGTTCGTCAGCGGCACGGGGCTCGCGATCAATTCCGGAAACAGAAGTTTTTCAACTCCGGCCCACAGCACATGCACCCAGCGCAGGCTGCGAGCCTCTAGAAACGCGGCGCGC
>JBEKHQ010000652.1:0-3050 GCA_050012195.1 Bryobacteraceae bacterium
CTGATGCTAGCACAGGCTCAGCGGACGCTGCAAGCAGAGGTGGCTTGCTGACGTCACTTGACCTGAGTTACTTCACGACGACGGTCGCTGACGCCGAAGCACAGCCGATGGTCTCGTCTCCGCAACTGACGACGTAGGTGGTGCTGACTTTGGGCCAAACCTCGAGCGAGCCGCTGGCGGGGAACTTTCCGACGGAGTGCAGAAATTCGGCGGGCTGGCCGCCGCTCGCTTCTTTCGCCTCTTCCAGCAGAACCTCTTCGGCGTGGCCGGCGTTCCAAGTGAGGGTCACCTTTTCGCCGGCATGGATCACTTGTGGGCGGGCGATGAAACGCAGAATTCTAGGAGAGCTCGGGCTAAGCGGGCGTGGCGTCTCCAGCGGAAGCCGGGTGAGGCAGCCGATGGCGCCGAAAAGTAAGGCCAAGACGCCTATGAAGGATTTCATGGCGCGCCTCCTTCTTCACTATCCCTGAAGTGCACTCGACGTGCCACCAAGCGTCCCACGCCAGGCGCAAGGATCAAGCAGGCGTAGGGCGCCGCGATGGGTGAAATAGGCCACCGCCTCTGTGTGAGGCGGCGCAACTCACTTAGTTAAACGCCGACTGGTTGTGCAACCAGGATGTGATTGGAAACATCCGACACGCCCTGAGCTGTCCACGCGATCCGCTCCGCTTCCTCGCGTTGCCCGATACTCGGCACCTCGCCATGCAGCACTACTTTGTCGTGGTTGACTTCGACCAGAATGTTCCGATCTTCAATGTTCGCGCTGAGTTTGAGCGCCGCTTCGATCCGCGCCTTGGTATCTCCCGCGCTCACCCCGGAATTAACGCTTATCCGATTCTCCACGCCCTTCACCCCGGCCAGGGCGGCGACAGCGGAACCGGCGGCATCCCGTTGATACTGCCAATCCAGCATCCCTTCCAGCGTGATCCAGCCGCTTTCCACGCCGATTCGAACGCGATCCGGCGGAACGGAATTATTCCACGCCAGCACGTTCGCGGCGGCCCGAGCAAGATCGGTATCGGTGGGGTCGGAGGGTCCGGGCAATCGCACGTCGATCCGGTTGGCGACCGCTTTCACAAGGGCGATGCGTTCGGCGGCGTGCAGCGCTTCCAACTTCTGAGCGCGAGTATCCACTGTTCCGGTAAGAGTCACGATACCGTCTTGGACCGCCACGCCGATCGCGGCGCCGTTCAGCCTGGGGCTGTAGTAGAACTCGCGTTGAACATCGTCTCGAATATGCACATCGCTGCTCATACCGCCTCCTTATGCAGTTCCAAGTGCAATCCGAGAGCCACTTTCCGCGCCCGCTAAAACGTCCTGTGCTTGAGCCGAGCCAGACTGAATTTCGCCGTTTCAGCCACCGCCATGACGGTCATCACTCCCGCCTGCACGGGATCGGAGACCACCAGATCCGCCGCGGCGGGGACGCTCCCGGCCATATTCAAACTCACCACCAGCATGCCTTGGGCCCGGACTTCGCGAACCGCGCGCTCGATATCGCCGCCCATCAAGGAGCCCGCCAATACCAGGGCTTTCATCCTCGGCAGGCGGCCGCAAGCACGCACCGCGTCCGCCAACGGCTGCTCGCCCACCAGCGGGATAGTGTCCACCGAGATATGTTCGCCGCGGATGTTGTGCCGATCCGCTTCCGAGATCGCGCCGATGGCAACCTGCCCCACTTGCGCGCCGCCGCCCATGACGATGATGCGTTTCCCGAAGACCGTCTGAAAGGTCTTCACCTGGGTAACATTCCGGACGATGCTAAGCTTCCGCAGGTCTTCGATTAAAGGCTCCGGACCTTCGGTGACATCGATCTCGAAATAGGTTTGGCGCTCCTCGATGATGTCCACGGACGTGATGTTGCCGCCATGCTGCGCGATAACGCCGGTGAGCTGATGAAGAATGCCTGGTCCGGGGTCTGCCTCTACCAATACGCCGATGTTTTGCTTCATCCCCAAAGTCTACAGCTTCTCCTTTACACATCTGTTTCTTTTTGCAAGGCGACGCGGGTATCGTCAAAGTTCCAGCTTGCCCATGAACTCCATCTCACTCAGCTCGAAATCTTGGGCGAAGACAATCCGGCCGATCTGCGCCTCGAGTCGGACTCTCCCATCCTTCTTGGAGATTTCCGCGGACAAAGGGAAAAGATAGACGATCACCAAGCCGCTTTCCTGCTGGAACACCTCGACCCTGACCGGCCTCACATCCTTTTTGCCCTCGCGCTTCAAAGCGGCTAAATTCTTCAGAGGCTCGCCCAATTGCGCGGGATCACCCTTTATATTGGCGGAGGGAACGCCGTAGACGGCAATGCTATAACCGTCGCCCTGCAACGTGGGAGGCTCAAACTCATGGGATTTCAATTCCGCGAGCCGCACCGGGAGAGCGCTCTCCCAGCGCAGTTTCAACGTAATGGGGCGCGAAAGAGACCGAGGGCTGCGGTCGTCGCCTCCGGGGCCCGAGAAGACGTTCGGTGAGACCGTGGGTCCGCTGCCCTTCGGATCCACCCCCTCATTGCCAATGCCGCGGGGTTGTCCCATTTGTCCGCCTTCCCTGAGCTGGTCCTCGGTTAGACGGCGCGTAATAACGGCTCTGATCTCCTTCGACCAAGGTGACGCGGCGAGGACCTGCCTGGCGTCCTCTTCAGTCCACTGGGCGGCTGGCGTGATCTTCCAGGCCGGATCCGCGGCCATCAGGTGAGCCGCAGCCGCCATTGTGACGAGCGATTGCATCAGGAAATTGCGCATCCTGTTACTCCGAAAAAGGCGCCGCGCTAGAACTTCACCATCACTCCAAGAGAGAGCTTAGCTTCGCTGCGGCGCAGGTCCGGGAACCAGACACTGTTGAGTCCGCCACCGCAGGCCGCCTCTGCCGCGGCCAAAGTACCGGTTCCGGCTGTCGCGCCTGAAGCGCAGGTATAGTATTGCGGCAAGCCGTTATTTCCGCCCGGAGGCGTGACCCCGCCGCGCCCCGCGAAATACGGGACGTCGGAGTGGCGATATCCAGTCTCGATCCACCAAGTGATGTACTGCCTGGGCATGTACTGGAGCGTA
>JBEKHQ010000653.1:0-3048 GCA_050012195.1 Bryobacteraceae bacterium
AATCGCAAGCGCTAATCGGAGTACAAGTGTGTTCGAGTTGAGTTGAGCGGAGAGCGCCGCTTGAGGGATCTTAAAACCCAGTTCGTCAGCGCGTTGTTGTTCATCCTCACCGTGGCAGCGGTGTGCTGTGCCGTTGTCAACTTCCGTCACCAGAAGATCGACAAGCTTCCCGACGATGGCGTGATCTGGGTGGATGGCACGGCGCCGGACGGAAAGAACCTAGTCCTGGCTCTGCACGTGACGCCGGACGGCGAGGCCGACAACGCGGGCATCCGCGCCGGTGACGTTCTGCTCGAGATCTCCGGTAACCAGATTCACAGGAGCACGGATGTTCCGCAGGTGCTGCAGCAGATCGGCTCGTGGCGGCAGGCCCGGTACGAGCTCCGGCGCGGTACTGTGCAGCTTCCCGCCCAGGTGATTGTCGGAGAAAACGTTCCCGATCGGGCGGTGTACTACCAGTACGCCGTGGGAGTGCTCTACCTGCTGATCGGCTTATTCGTCTATTATCGCCGCGTCAGCGCCCCACGATCGGTACACTTCTACGTTCTCTGTCTGGCTTCGTTCGTTCTTTTTTGTTTCCATTACACCGGTAAGCTCACCGCCTTCGACCAGGTGATCTATTGGTGCAATGTTGCGGCTTGGGTGCTGGCGTCCACCATCTTCCTGCATTTCTGCCTGGTGTTTCCCGAGCGGGCTAAATGGCTCTCCAGCCGCGCAACCATTCTCGCCACTTATGTTCCGGGCGCTTTTCTGCTGGTGATCTACGTTCTGGTCGCCAAGGGAATGCTGCGTGTGGCCGCCTCGCCGATCGAGGTGAATTGGTTCCTCGATCGCGGCGAGCTGCTCTATTTGTGCGCCGTCTATTTGCTCGGCGCGCTGGTGCTCACGCTGAAATCGCCGCACATCGACGATCCGCTGGTGCGGCGCCAAATCAAGTACCTCCGCAACGGAGCGCTGGTGGGCATCGTCCCATTCACCGCCATCTATGCGGCGCCCTATATCCTGGGATTCCTGCCCGGCCATTACGAGAAGATGGCGGTGCTTTTTCTGATGCTGGTCCCCATCACCTGGGCCTACGCCATCTTGCGCTATCGCCTGATGGATGTCGACATCATTTTCCAGCAGGGCTACGTTTACACCCTGGCGACGTTGCTGGTCCTGGGCATTTTTTATGGACTGATCTTTTCGTTCACGCGGCCCGAGGATATCAGTCCGGCCGCCATCGTCGGTCTCATTCTGTTCGCGACGTTCATTTTCCAGCCGATCCGCGATTGGTTGCAGGAACAGCTGGATCGCTATTTCTTCTACAAAGACCGCTACGACTATCGCCGCACGCTGATCGAATTCGCGCGCGAGCTGGGATCGGAAACCAACCTGGACGAAATGCTTCGATCCGTGGCGGACCGCCTGGTGCACACGCTATCGATTCAACACGTGGCATTCTTCCTGGCCGACGAGAGCGACGAACGGTTCCATCTCCACATGACCATGGGCAATCGCAAGGAGCGCAGCCAGAAGGAGGGTCAGGAGTTGGATTTAAGCTTCCTCGGCCCGCATCCCGACAAACCCTATCTGTTCTTCGAGCGCACCCGGCACTTGCTCGACGTGGTATCGCACCAGTGGCCGGCCCCGGTGCGCGACACCATCGCGGAGCTCGATCTGACCTATTACTTCGCTTGTTCGGTGCGGGGCCGGACCATCGCCTATCTGGGCCTGAGCCGGACCGACAAAGGCGACTTCCTTTCGAGCGACGATGTCGAGCTGCTGACGACGCTCTGCGGATCCATCAGCATCGCCATCGAAAACGCGCGCCTGTATCGGTCGCTCCAGCGCAAAGTGGACGAGTACGAACGGCTCAAGGAATTCAGCGAGAATATCGTGGAGTCCATCAACGTCGGCATCCTGGCGGCTGATTTGGAAGACCGCGTGGAAAGCTGGAACACACAGATCGAGCGGTTGACCGGGACGCCGCGTCAGGCCGCGGTGGGCCGCCGGCTTTCCGAGCTGTTCCCGGCCGAGCTATGCGAAAAATTCCGGTTGGCGCGCGGCAATACCGGGGTGCAGAATATCTACAAATTCGTTCTCGAGTCTCCGGCGAGCGCGAATGGAAACGGCAACGGCGCCCCTCAGCCCTCCACGCACATTCTGAACTTGGCCATCGCGCCGCTGGTCTCCAAGGACATGCAACAGATCGGCCGGCTGATCATATTCGACGACGTTACCGACCGCGACGAACTGGAGCGACGCCTGGTGCAAGCCGACAAGCTCAGCTCGATCGGGCTGCTGGCTGCCGGCGTCGCGCACGAAGTGAACACCCCGCTGGCGGTCATTTCCACCTATGCGCAGATGCTCGCCAAGCAAATTTCCGGCGACGATCAAAAGTCCAAACTGCTCGACAAGATCGCCAAGCAGACGTTCCGCGCCAGCGAGATTGTAAACTCGCTGCTGAGTTTTTCGCGGACGTCTTCCACTGAATTCGTCGAAGTGGATCTCAACCGGATCATTCAGGACACCCTGAGCCTGATCGATCACCAGTTGCGGAAATCCGGAATTGAAACCAAGCTTCATCTGGCGCCGTCCTTGCCTCCGGTGAAGGGAAATTCGGGCAAACTACAACAAGTGTTTCTAAACCTGTTCCTGAACGCGCGCGACGCGATGGAAGCCGGCGGCGCATTAACGGTGCGGAGCTGGAGCGAGGACGGTTTCGCGCGCGTCGACATAGCCGACAGCGGGCAGGGAATCGCCCCCGAGCACTTGGCCCGAATCTACGATCCGTTCTTCACCACCAAGGCCGCCCGTAAAGGAACGGGCCTCGGTCTGGCCGTGACCTACGGCATCGTTCGGGAGCATGGGGGCAACATTGAAGTGGAGAGCCGACTGGGAGGTGGCTCTCGCTTCCATGTCGAACTTCCTTTGGCGAGAAAGCCGGTGCATGCCTGATACCCTGCCTCCCGACGAACCAGTCTCCTCATTGCCCAGACGCATTCTCGTAATCGACGACGAAGCCGACATCCGCGAGAGCCTGGAAACTCTCCTGAGCCTGGATGG
>JBEKHQ010000654.1:0-3037 GCA_050012195.1 Bryobacteraceae bacterium
ATCACCAAGCAGCGCTACGGCCAGGTGTTCTTCGACAGCCTGCCGGACTACGCCTTCACCACCAACCTCGACGATGTGGAGAAATTTTTCGATGTTTGAAGTTTCAGTGGAGCAATCCTTCGCGGCCGGTCACGCCTTGCGCAACTATCATGGCAAGTGCGAAAACGTGCACGGGCACAACTTTCGGGTTCGAGTGGCGGTCCAGGGCGAACAACTGGACACTACCGGCCTCTTAGTGGATTTTCTGGAAGTCAAAAACCTCATCGGCGGAGTGGTCGACGGCCTGGATCACCAGTTTCTCAACGAAGTTTCGCCTTTTGATGAAATTAATCCGTCGGCCGAGAACATCGCGAAATATTTTTACGATCGCATCAGCGCGGGATTGACCGGCGAAGGGGTGCGAATCGCCGAAGTCAGGATCTGGGAGACGGACAACGCCTCGGCTCTGTACCGGCCGTAAAACGCTATCGTCCGAAATACTCGGCGTTCTTCTGCGCGAAGCTGGACCACTTCTCGGGCAGGTCGTCGAGCGCGAAGATCGCCGACACGGGGCACACCGGCACGCAAGCGCCGCAATCGATGCACTCCACAGGATCGATGTAGATCATGTCGTGCTCGCCGAAATTGGTTGCGTCTTTCTTAGGATGGATGCAATCCACCGGACAGGCGTCGATGCACGCGGTGTCCTTGGTGCCGATACAGGGTTCTGCAATAACGTAAGCCATTCGAAGCTCCACAGCACCACTTAGGGGTACCGTGACAGGGATGAGCTCATTATAGCGTGACCGGCCACCGCGCCACGCGTCTTGGCGCTGAATGGCCCGATTTTCCATCCAGATGGAGGTTTTTCGGGGCTGGCGCGGGCGGTGAGGCTCTCGAATTCTGACTCGTCAGAAGAAATCGTGGGTTGATTCCGGCTCAGGCAGCTCTCCAAGTGAGTGATCAAGGGCTAGTTCGAGTGCCTGGTAGGCGCGAAAGCTGGAGCGTGCGTCTTCCCTTCTTCATAGTGACAGCGAAAGGAGACGGCTTATGGACCTGGCGCTACAACTCGTCATTGAGATGAATCAATGGATCTGGAGTCGTTTCAAAGACGATCTCAAAGATGCAACGCCGGAGGAGATCGATTGGCGGCCGTTGCCGCAAGCGAATAACATCAGTGTCATCGTGAGACACCTTCGCATCGAAGCGGCGTGGCATCTGGCGAGCCTGGAACACGGCGAGCCCATGCCCGTTCAGTTAACCGGCCACATCAGGCAGCCGCTCGATTTGGCGCCAACGAATTTCCAGCGAAACTTTAAGGAGCTCGAAGAGTCGTACACGCGCTTTATTGCCGTATTAAGCAGGACAACAGCGGCAGCCTTAGCACGGCGCACCAGGACCGCCTACCAGAACCTTCCGAGTGGAGTGTCACGTCCGATACATCTCCTCGGATTTCACCAGGCAACGCATTTGGCCACGCACCTGGGGCAGATCCGCAGTATCCTCAATCTATACCGGAAAACGCGGGGCGAGGCGGCGCGGTTCTCTCCGGAGAACCTGAGCTTTCCGTTATAGGCAAGACCCAAACAAACAAACGCGACTTCCGCCGCCGCTAACGCCGACGGGGCCGAATTTGCAACCGGATGACCGCGCTCGGCGCGTACAATAGTTCTGATGATTCCTAAAGTGCGCAAGGCGGTGTTTCCCGCGGCGGGACTGGGCACTCGATTCCTTCCCGCCACCAAGGCTCAGCCCAAAGAGATGCTGCCGCTGGTGGACAAGCCCCTGATCCAATACGGCGTGGAAGAGGCGATGCACTCCGGGATTCAGAACATCATCATCGTCACGGGACGAGGCAAGACGGCCATCGAAGATCACTTCGACGTCAGTTTCGAGCTGGAACAGACTCTGGAAGCGAAGGGCAAGAAGGATCTGTTGAAGATCGTGCGCGATGTCTCCGACATGATCGACGTCTCGTACGTGCGTCAGAAGGAAGCTCTGGGCTTGGGCCACGCCGTCTTGCGCGCCAAGGAACTGGTGGGCAACGAACCGTTCGCGGTGGTGCTCTCGGACGACGTGATCGATTCGGAAATCCCCGCCATCCGCCAGCTGCTGGACGTGTACGAGTTTTACGGCGCTTCGGTGGTCGCGCTGATGGAGGTGCCCGGCGACGCGATCTCGGCTTATGGCGCGGTGGACGCGGAGCCGGTGTCGCACAACTCGGGCAAGGATCGGCTCTTCCGCATCCGCAACATGGTGGAGAAGCCCAAGCCCTCCGAGGCGCCGTCGAACCTGGCCATCATCGGACGCTATGTCCTCACACCCGATGTCTTTGCTTCCATCGAGGCAATTGAGCCGGGAAGCGGCGGCGAGATCCAGCTCACCGACGCGCTCAAGCATCTGCTGCGCAGCCGGCCGATTTACGGCTATCGCTTCGAGGGCACGCGCTACGACGCCGGCGACAAGCTAGGGTTCCTCAAGGCCACGGTCGAGTTCGCGCTGCACCGCCGGGATCTCGGTGGCGACTTTCGCGAGTACCTGAAGCAACTGAAGCTATAGCCCAACCCAATTTATGAACCAACTCAAAGACAAAGTCGCCATCGTAACCGGCGGAAGCCGCGGAATCGGCAAGGCGACGGCACAAGTGTTCGCCCGCGAAGGCGCGACGGTGGTAATCTGCGGGCGCAAGCAGAACACCGTGGATGAAGTAGCGGCGGAATTCAAGGACCTGCCCGGACGCGTCGTCCCCATGGCGTGCCATGTCGGCAAGCTCGAGGAACTCGAGCGTCTGGTGGACACCACCACGCGCGAATTCGGCAAGATCGATATCGTGGTGAACAACGCCGCCACCAACATCGCGCAGGGGCCGGCCATCGAAATGGACGACGGCCAGTTCGACAAGATGGTGGAGGTCAACCTCAAGAGCGCCTATCGGCTCACCCGACTGGCGGCGCCGGGGATGTGCCGGCGCGGCAACGGGAGCATCATCAACATCGCGTCCATCGCCGGATTGCGCCCGCAGTTTCACGGCTTGCTGTACAGTATGACCAAGGCCGCG
>JBEKHQ010000655.1:0-3035 GCA_050012195.1 Bryobacteraceae bacterium
CGGTCGCATCGTGCGCGGCGACGTCCCGGAAGGTTTGAAGGAAAAGCGCGTGGTGTCGCTCGATATGGGCGCGCTCATCGCGGGCGCGAAGTTTCGCGGCGAATTCGAAGAACGCCTGAAGGCGGTGCTCAAGGAGGTCCAAAGCTCCGAGGGCCAAGTCATCCTCTTCATTGACGAGCTGCACACCGTGGTGGGCGCGGGCAAGGCCGAAGGCGCCATGGACGCGGGCAATCTGCTCAAGCCCATGCTGGCGCGCGGCGAATTGCATTGCATCGGGGCCACCACGCTCGACGAATACCGCAAGTACATCGAGAAAGATGCCGCGCTGGAACGCCGGTTCCAGACGGTGTACGTCGATCAGCCGAGCGTCGAGGACACCATTTCTATACTGCGCGGGTTGCGCGAGCGCTACGAGATTCACCACGGCGTCCGCATCAAGGATTCGGCGCTGGTGGCGGCCGCCGTGCTCTCGAATCGCTATATCAGCGATCGCTTCCTGCCCGACAAAGCCATCGACCTGGTGGATGAAGCCGCCGCCAAGCTCCGCACCGAGATCGATTCCATGCCGAGCGACCTGGACGAAATCCTGCGCCGCAGCATGCAGCTCGAGATCGAGCGCGAGGCTTTGAAAAAGGAATCCGACGCCGCGTCCAAGGACCGCCTGAAGAAGATCGAAAAAGAAATCGCCGATTTGAAATCGGAATCCACGGCCCTCCAAGCGCAGTGGCAGGCCGAGAAGACGGCGGTGCAAGGTCTGCGCGCTCTGCGCGAGCAGATCGAGCAGACGCGCGTCGAGATCGAAAAGGCCGAACGCCAGTACGATCTCAACCGCGCCGCGGAATTGAAATACGGCCAGCTGACCGAGCTCGAACGCAAGCTGAAGGAGCAGGAAACCCGACTCACCGAAAAGCAGTCCGGCAAGCGGCTGCTCAAGGAAGAAGTGGACGAAGAGGACATCGCCGCCGTGGTTAGCCGTTGGACCGGAGTGCCGGTCTCCAAACTCCTGGAAGGCGAGATGCAAAAACTGTTGCACCTCGAAGAGGAGCTGCATCATCGCGTGATCGGCCAGGATGAGGCGGTCACCGCCGTCGCCGAAGCGGTGATGCGGGCGCGATCGGGGTTAAAAGATCCTAACCGCCCCATCGGAAGTTTCATTTTTCTTGGACCCACGGGCGTCGGAAAAACCGAGTTGGCCCGCGCTCTGGCCCAGTTCCTGTTCGACGACGACCGCGCCATGATTCGCATCGATATGTCCGAGTATCAGGAAAAGCATGCAGTGGCGCGGCTTATCGGCGCGCCTCCCGGTTACGTGGGGTATGAAGAAGGAGGGCAACTAACGGAGTCCGTCCGGCGTCGTCCATACTGTGTGGTCCTTTTCGACGAGATTGAAAAAGCCCACGCCGACGTGTTCAACGTTTTGCTCCAGATCCTTGATGACGGACGTCTAACAGATGGGCAGGGCCGCACCGTGGATTTCAAGAACACCATCGTGATCATGACCTCCAACATCGGAAGCCACCGTATTCTCGAATATCGCGGCGAGTTCGACTCCGAGTCGTACAGCCGGATGAAGGATGCGGTGCTCGAGGAGCTGCGCCATCATTTCCGGCCCGAATTCCTGAATCGCGTGGACGAGACCATCGTCTTCCACTCGCTGTCGGAAGAGCATCTGAAACAGATTGTCGACATCCAGCTCGCGGGTCTCAGGAAGCGGCTGGCCGACCGGCACATCGAACTAGAATTGACGGATCGGGCTCGCGGATATCTGGTCCGCTCCGGCTACGATCCAAACTACGGCGCCCGTCCGTTGAAGCGGGCTATCCAGCGCGAAATTGAAACGCCGATGGCGCGCAGGATTCTCGGAGGCGAGGTGCGGGACGGTCAGCGCATCCTAGTGGACCTCGATCCATCGGGGAAACTGACCTTTGAATCCAAAATCGCGGGCCGCGAGCGTGAAGCGGCTCTAAAGGAAGCTTGAAAACTATGAATGGTTCCATCCGTAAGTCCACGGTTGTTTTGATCGCCGTGATTGCGATGCTCGGGGGCGCGTTGATCGCGACCATGTCCGGCACGCACGCGGTTCCCATGTTTATCTCCACGGCGCATGCCGCGGCAGTGGAGCAAGGGCCGCTGGCCAGTTTCGCCCCCGTGGTAAAGCGCGCCATGCCCGCGGTGGTCAATATTTCGTCGTCCAAGGTCGTTAAGGAACAGGCGCAAGGCGGCGGCATGTTCGACGATCCGTTTTTCCGCCAGTTCTTCGGCGGACGCATGCCGCAGCAGCAACAGCCGCGCTCCCAGCGCGAGACCAGTCTCGGCTCGGGCGTGGTGGTCAGCCCCGACGGCTACATCCTAACGAATAATCACGTCGTGGAAGGCGCCACCGACGTGAAAGTGCAGTTCTCCGACCGGTCGGAATTTCCGGCCAAGATCGTCGGCACTGATAAGTACGCCGACATCGCGGTGCTGAAAGTCAGCCGGAGCGGCCTCACCTCGCTGCCGTTCGCGGATTCGTCCAAGGCGCAGGTTGGCGACGTCGTCCTGGCGATGGGCGAGCCGTTCGGTCTCCGGGGAACGGTGACCATGGGCATCATCAGCGCCATGGGGCGCGGAGGCTTGGGTATCGAGCGCTACGAGGACTTCATTCAGACCGACGCCGCCATCAATCGCGGCAACTCCGGCGGCGCGCTCATCGACACGCACGGAGACCTGGTGGGTATCAACACCGCCATCCTTTCGGGTGAAACGGGCGGCAACCAGGGTATCGGCTTCGCGATTCCGGCCAACCTCGTTCGCAACGAGATGGACCAGATCATGAAGAACGGCAAGGTCACCCGCGGTTTCATGGGCATCCTGCCGCAGGAGCTGACGCCCGAGATGGCGAAGGCTTTCGGTATGCCGAATGGTCATGGCGTGGCGATCGCTCAGGTGACGGGAAGCAGCCCCGCCGAGAAGGCCGGCCTCAAAGTGGGTGATGTAGTCACCTCGATTAACGGCAACCCCGTGGACGACGTCAACGCGTTTCGTCTGCAAGTGGC
>JBEKHQ010000656.1:0-3028 GCA_050012195.1 Bryobacteraceae bacterium
CTATGTGGCGGCTTCCATCCCCGCTCAGGTGCTACTCGATAATGGCGCCGTAACATTCACCGCTGATGTTCGGGATCAAGAGTACAACCCCGCTCCCGATGCGAAGGTCGAAGCGCATATCCTGGGCCCGAGCGGCGTCAGCGCCCTGGTCGAGATGACACCCGTGCCCGACAGTCCTGGACAGTTTCAAGCCGCCTGGTCCGCATCGAAGCCCGGCGCCTACCTGACCGAGATTACGGCCCAGCGCGCGGATTCGACGAGTGGCAAGGTCAAGGAACTGGGCCGCGACGTTTTAACCTTTCAGCGCATGGACGGTGTCGCGGAGAATTTCCATACCGAACAGAATCGGGAATTGCTGGAACACCTCGCCGCCCAAACCGGTGGACAATATTGGAAACCGGCCGACCTCGGCAAACTCGCCGGCGCAGTTCCTTTTTCAGAGGCCGGCGTAACCACGCGCGAGACGAAGGATCTGTGGGATTTGCCGCTGGTCTTCCTGGTGTTGCTGCTCTTGCGCTTTTCCGAATGGTGGCTGCGGCGGAAGTGGGGGATCGTCTGAAAACGCGGGCATTCGCCATGATTTTGCGGCTGGACGTTCGCGACTTCGCTCTGCGCGGGGGCCCCAATTAATGGGACTCCTCGCCCGCTGGTTTCTTGCCGGTCTAGCCGGGCTCGCGCTTCCGGTCTACCTTCATTTGCTGAAGAAGCTCAAAACAAAGCCGAAGCCGATGCCCTCGCTGATGTTCTTTGAGGCACGAACGCAAAGCTCGATCCATCATCGACGCCTCCGCTATTTCCTGCTGCTGTGCCTGCGGTTGTCGTGGCTGCTGCTGCTGATTCTCGCGTTCGCCAATCCGTTTATCAATCGCAACGCGACTGCTCTCGCTAGCAACCGCCTGGTGCTGCTGGTGGTAGACAACTCCTTCAGCATGCGCGCGGGAAGGAGGCTGGTGGATGCCAAGGCTGGGGCGGTGAGCGTGCTGGCCCAAAAGGGCGCCGCGCGCGCGCAGGTAGCCGCGTTTGGCTCGCAGTTGCGATTCATGACGCAACCTATTGAAGACCAATCGGCTTTGCGCGCCGCCGTGCAGGCCATCCAGCCCGGCGATGGCCACGGAAACTTCGGGGAGCTGGCGCGCGCGGTGCGTGCCATGGCGGAATCGGTTCACGCCCCCATCGAGCTTCATCTGTTCAGCGACATGCAACGCGGCGATATGGCCGCCACTTTCTCCGACATGGCGTTGCCCGCCAACGTCAAACTGGTGACGCATGCCGTGGTCACAAAGCTGCAACCCAACTGGACGGTCGAATCGGTGGATGCGCCCGCGCAAGTCTGGGGCAAGGACGCCAAGCCCATTCGCGCACAAGCCGTGATCGCGGGCTACGGCACTCCCGCCGCGCAGCGCACCGTGTCACTGGTGGTCAACGGCAAGATCACCGCCACCAAGGCCGTGGCGGTTCCGGCCAATGGACGCGCCACCGTCGAGTTTCCCGCGCTCGAAGTTCCCTACGGCTTCAGCCGCTGCGAGGTGAAGATCGACGACGCCGACGCGCTCGCGGTCGACGACCTCCGCCGCTTTGCCGTCGAGCGATCCGATCCTCAAAAAGCGCTGCTGATTCACAACTATGGCGACACCCGCTCGCCGCTCTATGTCGGCGCAGCGCTCTCGGCGGCAGCGCAATCGGCCTTCACGCTCGAATCGATCAACGTCAGCGAGGCCGCCGACCGCCGGCCTTCCAATTACGCTTTCATCGTTCTTTCCGATCTCAATGCTCTGCCCTCGTTACTCGAAAATTCACTCACCGGCTACGTGCGATCGGGCGGCAGTCTTTTCATTGCCGCGGGCACCTCCACGGGCGGCCGCTCGCAGATTCCGATATTCGGCGCGCACATTATCGAAACGCGCGACTACAATCGCGTTCCCGGTCGCTACATGGCGGTCGGCTCCAGCGACTCCTCTTATCCCGCCGTTGCCAAGGCCGGCGGCTGGCCGGGCGTGAAATTTTTCTACGCTCTCGACGTCGATCCCGGCGTTGGTGCGGGGGCCGCTCGCGTGATCGTTCGCCTGGGCGATCAGACGCCGCTCCTGCTCGAGAAACGCATCGGCGAGGGTCGCGTGTTGCTGCTTACCTCCGGGCTCGACAATCTCACCAACGATTTCCCGCTGAATCCCGCGTTCGTTCCCTTTATCGAGCAGACCGCGCGCTATCTTGCGGGTAGCGAGCGTCAGGGCGGTTCGCGCCCGGTGGACGCTTACCTTGAGCTTCGCAGCGCCAGGGAACAGGGCCAAGGCGTGGAGGTCACCGATCCGGAGGGGAAGCGCCCGCTGACGTTGAAAGAGGCCGCGTCCGTGCAATCGTTCCAACTCATCGAGGCCGGCTATTACCAGCTTCGTCTAGCCAATGGCCGCCGGGACGAAGTCGGCGTGAACCCCGATCCGAAGGAATCGAACCTGGACGTGATCCCCGACGATGTCTTGGCGTTGTGGCGGGGCACGCGCGGCCAATATTCGCAGGAAGCGTCGGTGCCCGGCCGGGCAACACCCAGCAAGACACCGCAAAGTTTCTGGTGGTACATCATGCTGCTTGTGTTGGCTGCCGCCCTTGCCGAATCGGCGCTGGCCAGCCGCTACCTCGGCACACAGCGCGAGGAGTAACGCGATCTGCGATGGAATGGCACCGGCATTTTCTCCATGGCCCGTTATCGGTGCCTGGAAACCATGGAAAAGCGCTTCACCCCTGAGAAGAAGCAGAAGCTCAAGGAACCTCGCCGCGCAGAGCGGGCGCGGGACCGCTGACAAGCCCGTGCAAAATGTCGTCGCGGTACTTCGACGAGCCCGCACAAGCGCGCGAAATGCTCTAAGCTTGAGTGCTAGTCGTTTGGTAAACTCGACCTTCGCGAGCGTCGAGGATCACAAGCGAACATCTGGCGCTGCCAGCCGCTGCAACAGGCAGGAGACGCCGATCAGTCACATAAATGTAGCCGTGTTAGGCACTTCGCGGGCCGCCCCCACCCCAATGCGATATCCTT
>JBEKHQ010000657.1:0-3023 GCA_050012195.1 Bryobacteraceae bacterium
CAAGTCGCAGCCTGGAATGATGATGGCCATGTGCCGGATGAACGTGCCTTCGATCTTCATCTATGGCGGCTCGATCCTGCCCGGCACCGTCAAAGGCAAGCCGGTCACCATTCAGGACGTCTACGAGGCGGTCGGCAGGCACTCGGTCGGCGACATGTCCGACGGCGATCTTGATGTGCTCGAGCAGAATGCCTGCCCGTCCGCGGGCGCCTGCGGCGCGCAATTCACCGCCAATACGATGGCGACGGTCTCAGAGGCGATCGGGCTGGCGCTACCGTATTCGGCCGGAGCCCCCGCTCCTTACGAGATCCGCGACAAATTCTGCATGCTCGCGGGCGAGATGATCATGGATCTGATCGTCAAAAATATCCGCCCGCGCGATATCGTCACCCGCAAGGCGCTGGAGAACGCCGCGGCTGTGGTCGCCGCCACCGGTGGCTCAACCAACGCCGCGTTGCATCTCCCGGCCATCGCTAACGAGTGCGGCATCAAGTTCGATCTCTTCGACGTGGCCGAGGTCTTCAAAAGGACGCCTTATATCGCGGATTTGAAACCGTCCGGCCGCTATGTCGCCAAAGATATGTTCGAAGCTGGCGGTGTTCCGCTTTTGCTGAAGACGCTGCTCGACCATGGCTTCCTCCACGGCGAGTGCCTGACCGTCACCGGCCGCACCTTGGCCGAGAACCTGAAATCAGTGAAATGGAACAAAGACCAGGACGTGGTTCGTCCGGCCGACAAGCCGCTCTCTCCGACCGGCGGTGTCATCGGCCTCAAAGGCAATCTCGCGCCCGAGGGCGCGATCGTTAAGGTTGCCGGCATGGAGCGGACGCATTTCTCCGGGCCGGCGCGCTGCTTCGACGGCGAGGAAGCGTGTTTCGAAGCGGTGAAGAATAAAAAGTACAAGGAAGGCGACGTGTTGGTGATCCGCTACGAGGGGCCCAAGGGTGGGCCGGGCATGCGCGAGATGCTCTCGACCACGGCCGCGCTCTACGGGCAGGGCATGGGCGGCAAGGTGGCGCTGATCACCGACGGCCGCTTCTCCGGCGCTACACGCGGCTTCTGCGTTGCTCACATCGGGCCGGAAGCCGCCGTCGGCGGACCGATCGCGCTCGTGCGCGACGGCGACATCATCGAGCTTGACGCCGACACGGCGTCGCTGAACGTCAAACTGACGAAGAGCGAACTCGAGAAGCGCGCCCGCGAATGGAAACCGCGGGTAGGCGAATATACCTCGGGCTATTTGTGGAAATACGCCCAACAGGTCGGGCCGGCGCGTGAGGGCGCCGTTACCCATCCCGGCGGGTCGGCTGAGACATCGTGTTATGCGGACATCTAAGCGAGCAGTGCCTGCCGCGCGGAGCGGCGTCGGGGTCATTGCGATGTGCGGGCTTGGTCTCGCTATCGCGGCCGGATCGGCTTTGGCCTTCGACGGTTCGAGCAACCCGAATACGGCGTTGCTCGCGCCGAGCGATGGAATGCGCGGTCAGGGCGGCGTAGCCGACGGCGGTGACAAGGCCAGAGCGTTGACTGCGCTGGAGTATGCCGCCGATCAGGGACACATTGCGGCGCAATGGAAGGTCGGTCGCATGTATGCGGTCGGTGACGGCGTGCCGCAGAACGACCAGCGCGCCTTCGACTATTTCAGTCAGATCGCCAATACCCATCCGGAGGAAACGCCCGGCACGGCGCAAGCGCGCATCGTCGCCAACGCATTCGTGGCTTTGGGGCATTACTATCTCAATGGCATTCCCAATTCACAGGTGGTGCCGGATGCCGCGCGCGCGCGTGAAATGTTCGCCTATGCAGCCTCATTCTTCGGCGACGCCGATGCGCAATATCAGCTTGGCCGGCTTTATCTCGACGGCGCGCCGAGCGACCCGCATCAGGCGGCGCGCTGGTTCCAGCTCGCCGCGACCAAAGGCGATTGCCGAGCCGAAGCGGTGCTGGGCGATATGCTGTTCCAGGGTCAAAAGGTGCCGCGGCAAGCGGCGCGTGGCCTGATGTGGCTCACGCTTGGGCGGGATTGCGCCGGCAGCGATGAAAGCTGGATCAAGCCGCTTTACGAGAGCGCTTTTCACCGCGCGGACGACGACGAGCGCGCCTTGGCGCTGGTGTATCTCGCAGACTGGCTGAGGGGCCGCCGGGATTGAAAGCGGTGCGAGTGCCGCTCGGCTCAGAGCTTATAGGCCGAGCGAAAGCCGCCCCAGTGCTTGCCGAATACGCGAATGGGCGCATCGATTTCGCGCATCATGATGGTAATGCCATTTCCCATATCACGCGGGTAAACCTGAATGATGTAGGGACGCACGTTGCGCCCGGCAGCAAGTCCAGCGCGGTCGTCGAAAATCCGCCGGTTGCGTGAGTTCGCGGTGTTCCACGCCTGCGCGCCGGGCCGCTGCGGATGGGAATACATGCGATTATGGACGGGAAGGTAGCCGTTGCGGTCGACGGCCGCGCAAAAGATTATCCGCGGATCGCTCGCCAGTAACGGCTCCTGGATCGGCGGCAATACATCCTCAAATGCGGAGAGAAACCGCGTCCGATGCTGAATCGGGTCGGTGCGCTCGATGGGGACGTAATCGTTGTCGAACAGGTCTTCTTGCGTCAGCTTTCCCCGTGCCACCAGCGCTTCGAACAGGCGGGAGATTTCGTTGGCGACATCGACCGCCCGCGAGATGATTTCGCGGTTCTCCTCGCGAATTGAAGCGAGCTTGCGTTCTAGCTCCGCGCGAGCGGCTGAGCCCATCTCCAGAAATTCGAGATGCAGTCCGAGCGAAGACTTATTGGCCACGCGAACGCGCGTTGTGCCTACGTCGTCGATCTTGGCCTCCAGAAACATTCCTGACGCGATCAGCGGCGTCTTGTCGACGCGAACCAGCGCTCCGCCCTCCGAAATGTCGGCGGTTTGGCCGCGAATGACGCCGGCATCGGTGCGCAGTTCGACGCCGATCTCGCAGGGCAGGCGGTCATGCCGCCTGCGATCTCCGGCTTCGCTTTGACGCAGGAATATCGTAACCCGCATC
>JBEKHQ010000658.1:0-3022 GCA_050012195.1 Bryobacteraceae bacterium
CAGAATCGCCTGATCGGGAACCACGCCGGATGCGGCGGACTCGGAGTGCCGCGCTAATTGGGCGATGCTATCGGCGCTGGCCTGGACCACGCGGTCGCGATCCTTCCCCCAGACCTCGGCGACGCGTTCGAGAATCGCGCCGAAGCCCGGGCGCCCGTAGCGGTTGTCCGGCGGAAAGTAGGTGCCTCCGAAGAACGGGTGCAGGCCGGGCGTAAGAAATACGGACATCGGCCAACCGCCGCCGCCCGTGGTGGCTTGCACGTAGGCCATGTAGATACGGTCGACATCGGGGCGCTCTTCGCGATCCACTTTCACTGGGACAAAATAGCGATTCAGGATGGCCGCGATCTCGTCATTCTCAAACGACTCGCGCTCCATCACGTGACACCAATGGCAGGTGGAGTAGCCGATCGACAGGAACAGCGGCTTTCCCTCGGCGCGCGCCTTTTCGAAAGCCTCATCGCCCCACGGATACCAATCCACCGGATTGTGCGCGTGTTGCTGCAGATACGGACTCTTCTCCCCGATCAAGTGATTTGCCAAATTCGCTTCTCGTTTCTAGTTGTTGGATTGTTCCTGCGAGTGATCCGGAGAGCTGTCTTGCGGAAGGCTCTGCTCTGGCCGCTTGTAAGGCTTTGCGATAAACGCCCGGCACTCCTTGGCCACTTCGGATAGCGGGGCTCCCGCGACGGCTTTGCGATACGCCGCCACAGCGGGCGCGCGCTGGAGTTTAAGATCGTAGATCTGGCCCAACCGCATCCAGGACATGACGCTGGTGTTGAGGTCCAGTTCGTTAGCGCGGGCGGTAACTTTCTTCATCTCGGCGAGAGCCCGATCGAGCTGGTTGTACCAGAAGAGCAAGTTGCCTTCCAGGTAATCGATCTTTTCGGGCGCCAGATCCTTAAAGCCGGGCGCGGAATCCGCGCGGAGATTGCGGATGACCGTTATCTCTTCCAGCGCCGCAGGTTCGTCGTCGATATCGCCGTACATTTGGACTCTTTCGAAGCGCAGCAGATAATTGCGCGGGAAACGCTGGATGAGATCGTCCAGCAGAAGCAGAGAGGCTTTGGCGCGGCGCTCGCGCCGGTAGATCGCGATCAAAAATACTTCGGCGTCGGCGCGACTGGCTTGGCCGTCGTGCGCCACCGCTTCGAGCGCGCGAATCCCCCGGTTGCGATCGCCGTGATAGCCGGCCATAAAACCGAGGATTCGGTAGCCGAGCGGAAGGCTGCCCGCGACGTAATCGTAGACCGCCGGGATCATGCGCGCATCGATGTTGTCGGGCTCCAGTTCGCACAAACGGCGATGCGCCTTGCGAGCGTTGGTGGCGTCGTGAAGCGAATCCGTCCAGGCTTTGCGCACCAGGAAATTGTAGTTCGCGCGTAGCCCGTAGGAAACGCCCAGTGCGCCGAGCGCCTTTGGATCGTCGGGCTGGTCTATCAATCGGCTCTGCGCCAGGTCCATCGCCTGGCCGATGGCATGATCGAATTCCTCATTATCCGCAGCCGTGATTTTGACTTTGTCGCGATGCAGGAACGGGTTCGAGCCGCTCACCAATTCGCTTTCGAGCGCTCCCGATCGAAACATGGCGCGATACAGTATGGCGTGCGCCAGATGATTCCAGGCATCCGGGTTGTCCGGGTGTTGCTCCGTGTCCGCGGTGAAACAACGAATGGCGTCGTCGTATTCGAGGTTGTAGAAATGGTCGTAGCCCTCGGACACGTCCTGGGCGGGGAGCAGGTTCGCGGCGAGGAGAAAAAGACAAAATGCGGTGATCGGCGCAACCGGCATCTACCTTCATTGTAGAACTCAATTACTTGGACGCCGCGATCTCCAGGACGGTGTTCCAAAGGAATTGCACCATCTGATGAATGGAGCTTTCGAGTAATCGCTCCTGATCGGAGTGCGCGCCGTGCAACTCGCCTTCCGATTCGTCGGCGATCGGGCCGAAGCCGTAAGCCTGGACGCCTTTCGAACGCAGCTGCGCCATGTCGGTGGCGCCGGTCAGCATGCTGGGAATGGTGACGGCTTTCGGATACATCTTCTTCTGAACACGCTCGAGGACTCGAAACATTTCCGAATCGATGGGGGACGGCGGAGCGACCGGACGATTACGCGAATTCTCAGGGATAACCTCCACCGCGGGATCCGCGATGACGCGGCGCATCTGCTCGTAGAGCCGGGGCATGTCTTCGTCCGGAAGCGCCCGGATGTCGAGTGTGGCCTCGGCCTGGGAGGGAATCACGTTGGTGCGGAAACCGCCTTGAATGATGGTCGGCACGATGGAAGTGCGCAAGACGGAGTAATTGCCCGGCTCGTGGGTGGCGAAGTAGCGCTGAATTTCTTCGGTGCGGGCGGGGTCGGCGACGTGGTTATAGCGGAAGGCTTCCTCGGGCGAGCTGATAGTTGCGAGCCGCTCGAAATAGGTTCGGGTGGTATCGTTAAGCCGCATCGGCGGCTGCCAGCCTTGGAACTTCGCCACTGCCGCCGCCAGGTGCAGAATGGGATTGTCCAGACGCGGGCGCGATCCGTGGCCCGCCGTGCCATGCGCCACCAAGCGGGCGGCGCGCGGCGTTTTCTCGGTGGTGGTGATCTCGACCGCGATCACTTGGCCGTTGCGTGTCACGGTCTGGCCGCCTTCGGCTAGAGCAAACTCGCCCGCGATTTCGTTCCAATGCTGATCGGCCAGGAAGCCGATGCCGAAGTCCGAAGTGCCTTCCTCGCCCGCCTCGGCGACGAAGATCACGTCCCGATCGAGCGCGACGTGCAGACGGTTCAACAGCAGCATGGTCATGAGGCTCGCGACCACGTGGGACTTGTCGTCCGAGGAGCCGCGGCCCCAAACGTAGCCATCCTTCCGCAGGGCGGCGAACGGATCCACGGGCCACTTGTCGCGCTGGACTCCCACCACGTCGGTGTGCCCCATGATGATAAGCGGCCGCTTCGAGCCGTTGCCTTTCAGCCTTGCCACCAAATTCGCGCGCCGTGGATCGAGCGCCAGAACCAGGCTGGGAATGCCTGC
>JBEKHQ010000659.1:0-3020 GCA_050012195.1 Bryobacteraceae bacterium
AGAGAAGGGCCAGCGCGTCAGTGTCACGCGGGCGCAGGAACTGGTGGACACCGGCGCGAGCGTGGTGGGAGCGGCTTGCCCGTTCTGCAATACCATGTTCCGCGACGCGCTGTCCGGGATTTCGAAAACGCCGCCGAAACTGATGGACATCGCGCAGATCGCGGCGGCGGGTGTCGCGTCAGTAGATGGTCCAGCAGCCCGGGCTGACTAGCTCGAGCAGGTGGCCGTCCGGATCGCGGAAGTACAGGCTGAAGCCGCCGCGCGGCCACGCCACTCGGCTCTCGATGGGGACTTCGTGGGCGCGCAGATGCCGCGTCCATGCGGCTTCGGAATCCAGCGGGATGGTGAAAGCCAGATGCGTCTGACCGTCGCCGTCGTGAGGAGGAATGACGCCGCCGGGTATCGTAATGGGTTGAGTGGTGGCGTGCTTGCGGAACAGCAGAAGCACCTGCTCATTGGACACATTGAGCGCGCAGAACCGGTCGTCGCCCTGGAGCGTCTGGAAATCAAACAGGCGTCGGTAGAAGTCGATGGATCGCGCGACGTCGTCCACGTAAAGCGAGGTTTCGAGCACGCGTCCGACGGGAGGCATGACGTTTGTTTCAGGTATTGCGGCGGCTGTCGGAGGCGTTTTGTCGCACTAGCTCCCAGGCCATGAGCGGGCGGTTGCCGTCCTGGAGGGCAGGCTGGAGCTGGGGCTGCACCTCCCGAGGGGGAAGGAACAGGAGCGAACGCAGGCGGTACGGCTTGAACAGATAGAAGCGGAGCCGGCACATCTGGCATCGATGCGCGTGGACGCCGAAGGAACGCAGGAAAATGTCCTTGATCCCGCGGGTTTGCGACGGTCGAAACCAGAGCGAACTGCAATGAGGACAATAGAAGAGCAGCCGAACTCTCATCTACAAGTTTCCTTTACATTTCCCGACAAACCTAAGAGTAGCATGTGCTTCTACCAAGTACTAGCACGCCGTACCATACTTACTGGCCAAAAAGTACTTTCGACCGCCGGTCAGCAGGGCTTTAATCACTCGCGAGGGCGTGGCCAGGGACTGGCGAATCGAGGATCGTGAAGCACCGGCTCATCGGTCAAGGCTTGAAGGAAAGCGATCAGGTCGTCACGATCCTGGCGAGAAAGAACGAACCCGGCGATGAGCGGATCTTTGTTCGGGTTGTCGTGTCCATTGCGGCCGCCGGCGGAGTAGTGGTCGAGCACACCTTCGAGAGTAGCGATACTGCCGTCGTGCATGTAGGGAGCGGTGACCGCGATGTTTCTCAGCGAAGGGGCCTTGAATTTACCCACGTCCCCGGGCGCTTTCGTGTATTCGTAGATTCCGACGTTGGGCGCCGGGTAGGACAGCAAGCCTGGAACATTATAAAGGCCGGTGTTGTGGAATTCGATTTGCCGGTCGGGATTCCGCTCGGAAATGGTAGCATCGCTGAAATCGAATCCGGCGTGGCAGCGGAAGCAGGACAAGTGCTGATTGAAGAACAGGATCTCGCCGCGCTTGGCCGAGTCGGAAATCGCGCTGTCGTCGCGATCGTAGTGATAACGGTCGTAGGGCGAACGAGCGGAAATGATGCTTCTCTCGAAACTGGCGAGCGCCTTGGTGACGTTGGCGATCGTAAAACGATCGGCGTCATCGGGAAAAGCGCGTTCAAACAAGGCGCGGTACTTTGCGTCGGAGCGCAGAGTGGGCAGGAAGCCGTCGTTATCGCGCAGGCCGAGCTCAATAGGATGATCGCCGAACATCGGCGCCAGCGCCTGTTTTTCCAGTCTGCGCAGTTCAGGATTGCTCCATGTGAGCGCGGCGCTGTACGCCACATTGACCAGGCTCATCGCGCCGCGTGGATGTAATTCGCCGGTGGCTCCCTGAGCGGACGCGAGACCGTCGGTGAAAGCGAGTTCCTGTTTGTGGCAGGTGGCGCACGACGCTTTTCCGTTGACCGACATGCGCGTGTCGTAGAACAGATAACGGCCCAGTTCAACCTTGGCGGCGGTAATCGGATTGTCGGCGGGAACGAATGGCTTGGGAAAACCTTTGGGAAGGTTCCACTGGTATTCGGCGTTCTGGTTCGATTCGGCGGAAACCGCGCGCCGGTGGAGCGCGGCGAACAGAAGAAGCGCGCAGAGCAGCCACGTCCCCAGTGACTTCATCCCGAGCATCGCGCCTACTTCTGCAGTCGCACGAGTTCGAGCGTCTCCAGCATCCGCACGGAACGCGCGCCGGCCTTGTCGTTCGGGCCGACCACACGGAAGGGGCCTTGGTATCCAAATAGGGGCTTGCCGTCCCGTTTGTCCGCCACCACGATCTGCTCGTTACCAAATTCGGCATCAAACTCGGCCAGGGCGAACAGCACCTGATACCCGTCGTGCGCCTTGGCGAGGACATACGTGGCCAGAGCCTTGCCGCGCAGTTGCTTGCCAAGTGGAGCGCCGGCGCGCGTCAGGATTTCGCGCACTGGAACGCCCTCATATTCAACCTTGTTTCCATCCTGATCCGGGACAGAGACGGTCTCGCGCGGCATTCTCGCCAGATCTTCCGCTTTGAGCGTGAGCGGCGCTGCGATGTCGCCAGCTACTGTGAGCGTGGGCGGCGCCGGCGTCTGCGCGATGGCGATGCCGGCAAGGGAAAACCAAACCAGCTTATGAACGAAAGGCGTCACTAATACCCGTCATGTTATCACGACACTGTCCTGATTGGTACAATGTGAAGCGGAAGGATTAATAACATGGCTCTTTCAGCGCGCAATCAACTGCCCGGCATCGTAGAGGAAATTCAAATCGGCGACATCATGGCCCACGTAGTGGTGAAGGTGGACGGCAATACGATTGAGAGCATCATCACGCGCAACAGCGCGGAGGAGCTGAAGCTCAAAAAGGGCGACTCCGTCCGCGTGGTGGTGAAATCAACCGAAGTGATGATCCAGAAAGACTAGCCCCTTTTAGAGGTTGCGCATTCAACCAAACGTAAACGCGAATACCTGCGCTCCCGGATCGAGGAATTCAATTTCAAAGGTGC
>JBEKHQ010000660.1:0-3015 GCA_050012195.1 Bryobacteraceae bacterium
GGAAACAAGTACTGGAAATCGTCGTGCTCGAACCCGGCCTTTGCCCAGAACCACATAGCAGTTGACGGAGCAACTTTCGCCGCCAACTTCGCCATTTGCTTCCAGGCACGCGGAGCAGGGCTGCTCTTTCCGATCTCCCAGGCTGTGGCAGATATCCGCGTGACACCACAGGCATGTGCAAATTTCTCCTGAGTGAAGTCAAGATCAAGTCGCAGTTTCCGGATTTTCGTGGATTCCTCACTTCGATTCGGTGCTTCGGATGATTTGTGCGCGGCTATTCGAGCTTTCCCGCGTGATCTCCATCTGGGGTTAGTTACCCTCGTCTCGGCGGCTGACATAGAATCCTCCCTCTTAGTCGCATGACCTGAGAATTTACCGCTCCCTTGCCAAGGGCAATGACTACCGCAACTACTATGGTCAGAGTATACACTGACAAGAGTGGCCATGCTCGTTTAACGCAGGCTACGGGAACACCTCCTCCCCGCAGTTCCAATGATGGCTGAGGCGCCGCCTGCACCGAATATGCCCACTTTCAACTTGGCATAAGATATCTTATAATTTACCCTATTGCTTATATGGTAATTTATGATTTACTTTAAAGGAAAGGGAGATTCCAACCATGCTGACGCTGCCGATCCCGGTTTCACGCGCTCTGCGCAAGCTTGGCCACGACATTAAGGATGCGCGGCGGCGGCGGCGCATCCCCATGGCGATCGCAGCGGAGCGGGCGTCCATAAGCAAGCCGACATTCATCAAAGTGGAGCGCGGCGATCCGACCGTTTCCATCGCCAGCTACGCCACTGTCCTTTATGTACTGGGCATGGCCGACCGGCTGGGCGACCTCGCGGCCCCGAAGAACGACCCGGTGGGCCTGCAGCTCGAAGAGGAAAACCTGCCGCAGCGCATTCGCGGCGCGCGCAAACCGAAACGCACGAAAGACTAGTGATGGACAAAGAAACCCTTGTGTACGTGGACCTGGACGGCGTTCCCCACCTCATGGGGCGGCTGTGGGCGCGCGTGCGCAAAAACAAGGAAAGCGCCACATTCGAATACGACGAGGGCTGGCTCAAACATCCCGCGCGCTTCTCGCTGGAGCCGGCGCTGCACCTCGGCCCCGGACCGTTCCACACGCCGGCCGACACGCCGATGTTCGGCGCCATCGGCGACTCGGCGCCGGACAGGTGGGGGCGGGCGCTGATGCGCCGCATGGAACGGCGCCGCGCGGAACGTGAAGGCACGGCGCCGCGCACGCTTCAGGAGATCGACTTCCTGCTGCTGGTAGATGACGAGGCGCGACAGGGCGCGCTGCGCTTTGCTGAACATGAGGGCGGACCGTTCCTGCGTGAGGAAGGGGTCAAGCGAATCCCTCCGCTGGTCGAGCTGCCGAAACTTCTTTCCGCAGCGGAACACGTCATGGAGGAAAAGGACACCGAGGAAGATCTGCGCCTGCTGTTCGCGCCGGGTTCATCGCTCGGCGGCGCTCGTCCGAAGGCATCCGTCCTTGAAAAGGACGGCCATCTTGCTATCGCGAAATTCCCGCGCAAGGACGATGAAATCAACACGGTGGTATGGGAAGCGGTCGCCCTTGCGCTGGCGAGCAAAGCCGGCATCGCCGTGCCGGAAAGCCGCGTCGAGATCATATCAAAGAAACCCGTGCTTCTGGTTCGGCGCTTCGACCGCGAAGGCAAGCAGCGGATTCCCTTCCTCTCCGCCATGAGCATGCTGGGATCGAAGGACAACGAAGGCCGAAGCTATCTGGAAATTGTCGACGCGCTGCGCCAGCACGGGGCCGCGCCGAAAGCCGACATGGAGGCGCTGTGGCGGCGGCTGGTGTTCAATATCCTGATTTCCAACACGGACGACCACCTGCGCAATCACGGTTTTCTCTACGCGGGGCAGGAGGGCTGGCGGCTCTCGCCGGCCTACGACCTCAACCCCGTGCCGACCGACATCAAGCCGCGTATCCTCAGCACGGCGATCAACGAGGAAGACAACACGGCGTCCCTCGCACTCGCCCTCGAAGTTGCGGGGTACTTCGAGCTGGACGACGCCAAGGCCCGCGATATAGCAAAACAGGTCGGCACGGCCGTCTCGAAGTGGCGCGACGAAGCCGCGCGGCACGGCCTCACCAAAGCCGAAATCGACCGCATGGCGTCGGCGTTTGAGCATGAGGATCTGAAAGCGGCGAACGCGGCGCGATAAAGGATCGATGGCGGTACAGTCCTCGTCAGAGCTGGACTTGTTTCATCCAACGATCTCGCCCCAGTTCTTGGCGTTCAAAGCCTGACGCGCTGCCTGTGCGATCTTCATTTTGTCTGCGAGGGACAGGTCGTCCGAAATGATGTTGTTCGTATTGGCGGGATCGACTACACGCGCGATCGGGAATCTGTCGCGAAGATACTCAAAAATTCTCCACACGTTACCGGACAAGGTTTCAGAGTACAGACGCGGAAGAGCGTTGATGACGGCCAGCTCCAGATAGAAGGACGGAAAGTCTAGTTTTTTCTGGCTTCGCCAGAGCTTCATGATGCGGCTCTCTGCCAGCCGGCCATTCAGGATCACGTGGTTAATGTGCGTCACAACGTTGGTTTTCGTCCACGTGTCCGCCTTACGCCGGTAGAGACTGTGATCGTTGCCATAGCTGCTCTGGCGCTTGCCCGGCACGAGGTCTACGGAATGGCCGTTCACACGCACATTGATCGAAACATTCTGGCGGGTTGGCGGGTATCCGTTGGCTTTCATTTTGTCGAAGAGCAGGTTGTAAATGTCTTTCAGGCTTTCGGTCGTCTCTTCAGAAAGCGATATGAAGAGATCAATGTCGGTACCGCTTTTGTTGGCCGTGCCTTTCATGAACGATCCGCTGGGATGGACGCCGACCAAGTGAGTGTTCGCCCATTGCTGAATGATGGGATAAAGGACTGTCTGTACCAGCCGCACGGGCGACAAGGGGCCGGTATCTACAGCTTCACGCGCGAGAATTCCAAATAGGTACTGATCGGGAGTCATGAACCACCA
>JBEKHQ010000661.1:0-3007 GCA_050012195.1 Bryobacteraceae bacterium
GCCGCTGATGGGCTTCAGTTGACCGCCGCTATCGTGGATGATCCCTACCGTGGAGGTGAACCCGAGCTCGATCGCCCTTTTGCCCACCACCAGCGCATCCTCCGGATTGTGAATGCCGCCCCCCAGCACCGAGTTGATGTTGACGTGAAACAGCGCATGTTCCGACAGGATTTCGAGCTTCTTGTCGAGCACCTTCAGGCTTTTTTTCGATACGTCGTCCGGCATGACATTGTCGATGCTGATCTGCATGTGATCCAACCCGGCGGCGTTCAATTGCTGGACACGCTGGGCCGTGAGCAAATAGCCGTTGGTGATCATCCCGGCCAGGATTCCCCGGTTGCGGACGTGCGTGATCAAACGGTCCAGCTCCGGATGCAACAAAGGCTCGCCGCCGCTGAACGTCACGATGGTAGTGCCAAGCGCGGCCAGTTGGTCCAACCGCTCGGTCATCACTTCCACCGGGACGGGCTTGGAGAAATCGTCGTATTCGTTGCAATAGGTGCACGACAGGTTGCAACGGCGAATAGGAATGATGTGCGCCATCACCGGATGATCTGTCGAGGCCAAGCCTTTCAGTATCATTCGCCATTCGCGCGCCCGCCGATTCAAGGCGCGCAGGTCTCTCCGAAAATTGAATTGTGACGTCAGCATCCGCCTAGAGCAGTTATTTTCTATTGAATCATACTCTTCGAAGCAACCGCATGCTTTTGGAACGGAACGGTCGCTAGCGTTGTTTGAACTGCGCCGTGGCGGGGCTCTAAGGAACACCGCCAGCCGCCATTTTCCTGTAACCGAAGCGTCCCGGCGCGACACCTAACAATAGCAGCGTGCTATTCTGAGGGCTGTCCGGAATCTTCTTTTCATGCGCTGGGCATTCGTGGTTGCCGCATTGTTAACCTTTTCGCCGGTCCACTCCGATGTTTGAGTTCCTGTTCAAATACCCGCGGACCGTATTCACCAAAGGCACATTTGTTTTGCTCGGCCAATGGCCCGTTTGGACGCTGATTCTGTTGCTTCTAGCGGCCGCCGGCGGCTTGGGCTTCCTGATCTGGAGTCGGCGGAACGCCATCGCGCCGTCCATGCGAGGCGCGCGTACCGGGGTGGTTTGGCTCCTCGAAAGCTTGCTGGTCTGCCTGCTGTTGTTCCTGCTCTGGCAGCCCGCGCTCAGCATCGCCACCCTGCGGCCGCAACAAAACATCGTCGCGGTGGTGATCGATGACAGCAAGAGCATGGGTGTTCAAGAGGACGGCCTCTCGCGGAAAGATCAAGCCATTAGGGCGCTTAATGGCGGCTTAATCAGCAGTCTGCAATCAAAATTTCAAGTTCGACTTTACCGCTTCGGCGACCATCTGCAGCGCCTGGAAAAACTCGATCAGCTTACGGCCAACGAACCCGCCACCCGCATCGGTGACAGCATCAAGGACGTTCTGGCGGACTCGGCCACCCTTCCGATCGGCGCGGTGGTTCTGCTGAGCGACGGCGCGGACAACTCCGGCGGTATCGATTTGGAAACCATCTCCGAGATCAAGCGCCGGCGCATTCCGATCCACACTATCGGATTCGGGCGCGAGAAAATGGAGCGCGACATCGAGCTGACCGACGTCCAGTTGCCGGCCAAATCGCTGGCCAAATCGCGACTGGAAGCGGAAGTGAGTTTTCGACAAGCGGGATTTCGCGGCGCCAAGGCGCATCTGGTTGTTCGCGATTCGGGAAAGATTCTGGCGAGTCGTGACATTGTGCTAAAGGGAGACGGCACAACGCAGACCGAAGCCATTTTGTTCACGGCCGGGGAACCTGGAGTGAAGGACTTGGAGTTTTCCGTCGATCCGCAACCCGGCGAGGAGAACAAGAACAACAATTCCGTGACCCGTGTTCTGAATGTGGATGCGTCTAAGCCGAGAATTCTCTATATGGAGGGTGAGCCTCGCTGGGACTACAAATTCCTGCGCCGCGCCGTGGAGGATGATAAGAACATCACGCTTTTCAGCATCGTACGCACCACGCAGAACAAGATCTATACGCAGGTTCCGGATACCAGCGCCGAGTTTTTGAAGGTCAGCTTTCCGACCAAGGTCGACGATTTGTTCGGCTTTCAAGGCCTGATTCTCGGCAGCGTGGAAGCCAACTACTTCACCACCGCCCAGCAGGATATGATCCGGCAGTTCGTGGACCGCCGGGGCGGAGGATTGTTGTTTCTGGGCGGACGCAGCGCGCTCGCCGATGGCGGCTACGATAAACCGCCCTTCGACGATCTTCTGCCGGTCCGGCTGCCGAATCACAAGAACACGTTTCATCGCGATCCCGCCACCGCGGAGCTGACCTCGTCGGGCCGCGACAGTCTGATTACGCGCATTGAAGAGAATCCGGAAGCGAACGTAGCGCGCTGGAAGAAGCTTCCCTACCTGATGAACTACCAGGAGGTTGGCACTCCCAAGCCCGGCGCCACCGTGCTCGCCGAAATGAACGAGGCCGGGCACACGCTACCGTTGCTGATCACCCAAAAGTACGGACGCGGACGCACGGCCGTGTTCGCCACCGGCGGCGACTGGCGCTGGCAAATGCTCCAGCCGGTGGAGGACATGAGTCACGAAATGTTCTGGCGGCAAATGCTGCGATGGCTGGTGAGCGACACGCCCACGCGCGTGGTGGCGTCCACGCCGCGGCCGGCGCTGGAAGATGACGGGCGGCTGCACCTGCGCGCCGAAGTTCGCGATACAACCTACCTGCCCACCAGCGACGCTACGGTGGAAGCTCGCGTGGTCGGCCCGGGTGGCGCGGCCGAAACTCTGGATCTGCATCCCGACCCGGTGAATCAAGGCGTGTACACCGCCGATTCGGACGCCCCCCGAGCGGGCTCCTACGTGGCCGAAGTCACGGCGCACCGTGGAACGCAGGAGCTCGGCCGCGACGTGGTCACCTTCCGCCGCGAGAACGGCATCGCGGAGAATTTCCATCTCGAGCAAAATCGCGAGCTGCTCGAAAAGCTTTCGTCGCAGACCGGGGGCCG
>JBEKHQ010000662.1:0-3006 GCA_050012195.1 Bryobacteraceae bacterium
CGGATGCCGGTCGCGCCTTCTATGGCGTCCTGAGCGCGGGCCAGCTCTGCATGGATGAACTCCCGGGATTTGCGATACAGCATCGGATGCGTGTCGGTGTGGTTCCCGATCTCGTGCCCTCGGGCCACGGTTTCCCGCGCGACATCGGGCAGACGGCGGACGTTGGCGCCGCACTGAAAGAACGTGGCCGTCACTCCGAACTCGGCCAGGACCTCCAGCAGCTCCGGAGTGGATTCGCTCGGCCCGTCATCGAAGGTGAGCGCGATCGCCGGGCGCGTGCGCACGCCCCGATATACCGAGGGCGCGAGAATCGAAGAAGCAGGAAACCGGACCGCGTAGGCCAAGCCCGCCGAAGCGCCCACCGCGGCGCCGCCGACGCTTTCGAACAAGCGAGCCCATTCCATCATGAGTACCGGGCACCATCATTGCATCACCGGCAACACGACGTGCGAAGGATATGTTTTCGACCGGAACACGCGCTGCTCGGCTTTCTGGTAGTCCGCTTGGCGCGCCAAGAAGATATTTTCGACGAACTTCTGAGGATTGCGGTCGTAGAGCGGGAACCAGGTACTCTGCACTTGGACCATGATGCGATGTCCCTTCAGAAACGCGTGGTCGCTGGTGTGCAGGTCGATCTTGTATTTCGTCACTTGGCCCGGCACGAGGGCCGCGGGGTGCTCGAAGCTCTCGCGATAACGGCCGCGCAGGATCTCGTCCGCCACCATGAGCTGGTAGCCCGCGAGTTTGGGGTCCTCCGGGTAGGACTCGGGATAAGCGTCGATCAACTTAACCACCCAATCGCTGTCGGTGCCGGTAGTGGAAGCGAGCAACTCCGCCAGAATGTCGCCGGCGATTCTCAGGTCTTCTTTCAGAGGCTCGGTTTGCCAACTCAACACGTCGGGGCGGTTCTCGACGAACCTCTGATCTTCAACCAGCCACGTGGTCCACGCGGGACCCGGATAAGTGGGACTGATGGGCCGGTGCCTGTAGGGGACCGGATGCGCGGGATCGGAAACGTAGCTATCGAAATGCTCGCCGTCTTCCCCGGGCGCATCGAACGAAAGTTTGCCGTCGGCGCGAAAGTAGAGGTTGGCCGGCTTGGCTGAGCGGGGCGGCCAAGAATCGTACTGCCGCCAGCGATTCGTGCCGGTCTCGAAGACCATGGCTTCCGGGAAGTCGCGGGCGCCTTTGTCCTTGAGCCAGTATGCGAACCAACGCGCTTCGATCTCGGTGCGAAAATATTTGCTGGTGTTGCTGTCGAACGGGATCTCGCCCAGCTTGCCGCCGTCGCTGCGCGCCCATCCGCCGTGGTTCCACGGACCGACCACCAGATAATTCAGGTGGTTCGGATCGTTCTTCTCGAATAACCGATAGACTTCCAGCGGTCCGTAGAAATCCTCCTGATCCCACCAGCCGCCGACGTTCAGGTTCGGAACCTTGGGCGAACCGATGTAAGGCTGGAAGGCCTGCTTTTGCCAGAACTCGTCGTAGTTGGGATGATTGACGAAATCGTTCCACGTGGGCAGCTTGGCGTGGAAGTATTTCTCGTTGACGTTGGAAAGCGCCCCGAGGTTCAAATACCACTGGAAAGTGTCGGCGCGATCGAAATCGAAGTCGGTGTTGGCGTCCTTGGAAGTTTCGAGCATGGCGGCGTATTCGAATCCATAGCTGAGGCGGAACGCGCCGTTGTGATGGAAATCGTCGCCGAGAAACATGTCCGCCGGCGACGCCTGTTCCGACGCGGCTTTCAACGCCGGATGCGGTTCCAGCAGCGCCATGGTGGTGAGCCAGCCGCCGTACGAGATACCCAGGATACCGACGCGTCCGTTGTTGCCCGCGACATTGTGGAGCATCCACTCGATGGTGTCGTAGGCGTCGGTGCCTTCGTCGATCGCTTTGGGCGCGTTCTTGGGGCGCACGGGCCGCTGCATTACGAACTGGCCTTCGGAACCGAAGCGGCCGCGAATGTCCTGAAAAGCGAAAATGTAGCCGTCCGCGATGAGATGCGGATAACGGGCCAGCAGCGTCTTTTCCTGACCCGGCGCGCCGTATGGAGTCCGCTCAAACAGTATCGGAAGAGCGCCCTGTGCGTCCGCGGGACGAAACACCACGGTGTGCAGTTTGACGCCGTCGCGCATCGGGATCATGAGGTCCTGTTTCGTAAAGACGTCGGCGGACGCCAGGGATGCCGACAATGCCAGCAAAACGATTGCGGAGCGCATGGAGTTTGCGGACAAGTATGAGGCGCAAGCCGCGGGTTGTCAAGCACTCGGCCTATTGACGGGACAGGCGTGTCAGAACGCGAGCCGGAGTTGTAATTCCAGCCGGCGGTTGCTCGCGTTGCCGGAGAACGCGCCGAAGCCGCCGGCGATCTGGTTGGATTGTCCGAACAACGGCGAATTGATGTTGCCGATAATCGGACCGGGATTGACGTGGTTCAACAGGTTCCGCGCCGAAAGGGACACCGTGAGGTTGTAACGGTGGCCGGTGTATCCAGCACCACCGCCTCCGCCGCCTGCGTTGTCGAATCCACCAATGCCGCCGCGGCCCGCAGGACCCGCTACGGGCGCCGTGAGACCCCCGGCAGGCGCGCCGGATGCATTGCGGCTCGAAGGCTCCGGTGTTCGAGCCCGACCCAATCCCCACGTCTTGGCCAGCCGCAAGTCTACGCTGAACAGCCCCGGGCCTCTCCCAAAATCGCGCGGCAGAATTTTCTCGCCAGGCGATGGATTGGGATCCAGCAAGCCGTAGGACGTGGCGATCACGCCCGGGATATTGGCGCTGGTCGCAATGCCGGGCCGCGCCGTCAGCACCGTGTCGCCGTACACATCCTGACTGGTAATGATGTCGAACGGAGCTCCGGACTGCGCCACGATCAACGGGCTGATACGAAAGTTCCACTTGGTCGTAATTGAGCCGCCGACGGTGGCGCGATTCCGGATGTCGGTGGCCGCGGGCGCATACTCGCCCGCCAGACTGTACTGATTCGCCGGATAAGTGCCGACG
>JBEKHQ010000663.1:0-3003 GCA_050012195.1 Bryobacteraceae bacterium
GGGATTCCTGGATATACGCGATACAGTCCGCTGTATCGAGATCGCGTGTTTGAATCCGGCCAACGCCGGGGAGTGCCGGATCTTCAACCAGTTCACCGAACAATTTTCAGTCCTCGAGCTGGCCGAAATGGTGCGAGCAGCGGCCCGGAAGCTGGGGATGCGCGTCGAAATCGATCACTTGCCCGCGCCGCGCGTGGAGGCGGAAGAGCACTACTACAACGCCAAGCATTCCAAGCTGATCGATCTCGGTTTGGAGCCGCATTACCTGTCGGATTCGCTCCTCGATTCGCTCATGAACATCGCAGTCCGATACCAGGACCGGATCGATACTTCGCTGTTTCTGCCGCAGGTAAAGTGGCGAAATGCGAAGAACCTCCGTTCCAGGACGCCGGGAGTATCGGCTTCCGTCTCCGCCTCGGAGTTAACGTACTGATGGACGGGGGTTCTTAGTTGTGCGGCATCGCCGGGTTTACGCACTCTGACCGCGCCGCTCGCCCGGGCCGAATCCAAAGCGCGGTTTCCACGCTGGTTCACCGAGGACCGAATCAGCAAGGCGTCTTCGAATCGGATGTAGTTTCGCTTGGCGCGACCAGACTGCGAATCATAGACATCGCCGGCGGAGATCAGCCCGTCGTGGCCGAAAACCGCGACACGGTGATTGTGTTTAATGGCGAGATCTACAATCATGCGGAATTGCGGCGCGAGTTGGAACAGCTCGGCCGTCGTTTCCGCACGCGCAGCGACACGGAAACGGTTTTGAACGCGTTCCTCGAATGGGACACCGGTTGTTTCTCGCGGTTTCGAGGGATGTTCGGCGTCGCCTTATGGACCGAATCCAGCGGCAGGCTGGTGCTGGCTCGCGACCGCATGGGAATTAAGCCGCTCTACTTCGCCCGCCATGGCCAGGATCTCTATTTCGGTTCGGAACTGAAAGCCATCTTCGTTCATCCCGAGATAGAGCGCACCTTGAGCCTGGACGGTCTCGATTGCTACCTCTCGTTAAACTACGTGCCCGCTCCGTGGACGCTGGTCGAGGGCATCGAAAAACTGCTTCCCGGCCACTGGCTGGAATGGCGGTCGGGCGAAGTCCGAAGCGAGTGCTACTGGCGTTTGCCCGTGCCGTCGCAACGAGGCTGGACCGCCGAATCGGCCGAAGCCGAGCTCGATCGCCTGTTGAAACAGTCCATGCGAGAGCACCTGGTATCCGACGTACCCCTGGGAATCTGGCTTAGCGGCGGCGTGGATTCGTCCACCATGCTGCACTATGCCGCGGAAGCGTCGAGTTCGCGCCTGAAAACCTTTTCCATTACCTTCCGCGGACGGAGCTTCGACGAGGCCCCCTACGTTCGCCAAGTGGCCGCGCAGTATGGAACCGATCATCAGGAGTTGGATCTGAGCGCGGACCAGGATTTGGCCGGAGCTGTTCAGGAGTTGGCCTACTATTCCGACGAACCCAATGCCGATTCGGGCGCGCTGCCGGTTTGGTTTCTATCTCGCCTCACAAAACCGAGCGCGACCGTGGCTCTGAGCGGAGAAGGCGCGGACGAATTATTCGGCGGATACCTGATGCATCGCGCCAGCTTGCTCGCTCATACGGCCCGGCGATTGCCACCCGCGGTCCTCGATGCCGCGCTGGGCATTGCGCGGCGTTGGCCCGTATCCAATGAGAAGATCGGGTTCGAATACAAGCTCAAGCGGTTTTTGGAAGGCTGCCGGATGCCGGCGGCCCGCGCCCACGTGCATTGGAGCGGAACGTTCACCGACGAAGAAAAGCGTTCACTGATTCAACCTGCGCTGCCGGGCGCGCTCGCGTCTGTCGTACGGGAACTTGCCGGGGCGGGCGATAACCTTCCGTCCTATCTTTGGTTCGATCAGAAATATTTTCTCGCTGATAACATCCTCACCAAGGTGGATCGCGCCAGCATGGCGCACGCGGTGGAAGTGCGGCCGCCGTTTCTCGATCACCGCATCGTCGAATTCGCGAATACCCTGCCGTCGCATCTTCGGATCCAAGGCTCGCGCCAGAAGGTGATTCTCAAGAATCTAATGCGGGGGAAGCTCGCGCCGCCGATCCTGGCGCGTAAGAAAGTCGGTTTTGACATTCCCGCGCACGATTGGTTTCGCGGACCGCTTCGCCCGCTGCTCGAGGACGCGTTGGCGTTCGCGTCGGGCGAGCATTCCGGGTTCTTCCGCATGGACGCCATCCAGGCCCGCGTGCGCGATCATCTCGATCGGCGCGCGAACCTCGGATACCATCTGTGGGGATTGATGATACTGTTCTATTGGATGAAAAAATGGCGGATCCAAACCCGAGCGCCGGGCGAACCGGCGAGCAGGACCCTGGAAAGCGTTTTCACCTCTACCTGATCGTTCTCTTCTTCGCGGCCGCGGTTTACGCGGGTTGCATGATTTCGCCGCCGTCTCTGATGGACGACGTCGACGCCGTGCAGGCGCAGATCGCGCGGAACATGCTCGCCTCCGGCGATTGGGTGACGGCCCGGTTGGATGGCGTCCCCTATCTCGAAAAAGCGCCGCTCATTTACTGGCTGATTGCACTTTCCTACAAGATCTTCGGCGTAACGGATTGGGCCGCGCGCATCCCCGTCGTGCTGGCGGCCATCGCGCTCGCTTGGCTGACGGCCGGCATGGCAAGCTGGGCATTCGGGCGCCGCGCAGGGCTGTATGCAGGCTTGTGCATCTCTACCTGCTTCGGCCTGTTTCTCTTCACGCGGATTTTGATTCCCGATGTCATGCTCACCGCGAGCATCGCGCTTTCGCTCTGGGCATTCCTGCGCGCCATCGACGAAAGCGAACGACGGCCGCGATGGTGGGCCTTGGCGCTGGCCGCGAGCCTGGGAGTAAGCCTGTTGTTCAAAAGCCTGGTAGGCGTTTTGTTCCCTGTCGCCGCGGCGCTGCTCTACCTGGCGTTCACGCGCCAGATTCTTCATCGCAAAATCTGGAAAGCTCTGCATCCGGTAAGCGGACTGCTCATCGCGCTGGCGA
>JBEKHQ010000664.1:0-2998 GCA_050012195.1 Bryobacteraceae bacterium
CTCCACCTATGTTGAGCGCGCCGCCCAGCCAGGAGTCCTCAACAAAGCCACCGAATTCGGCCTCCGACTCGATGTAGATGTTCGGCCGGAACCGACGCCGGTCAATCTGCGCCGTACCCCCCTGGAGCTTGCGCAGGTGGTCTACGGAGCCGCTGGCTAGTAAATACACTGCTCCAATCTCAAAGAACGTACCCGTCATCAGTTGGAAATAGTCGGGCATAGATTCGGGGGTCCACTCAGCTTTCATCGTGCTCACGGGAACATCGCCGAACACCGTGGCGCGATCGATGCCAGTCTTTTCGTCACTGGCCGGTTGATTCTCCAGGCGAACGCTGAGTCCGAGCAAATCTGAGATGATCCGAGACGCGTCCGGATCGTCCGGGCATATCGTTCGCCCGTCCGGCAAAGTGATCTGGATGCGTCCAGGCGACGCGAATGTCGGTTCCAATTCATACCGGGCATGGAATGCGAGCAAGTGCGGGAACCTCTTTGCGCTGGCGATCCGTCCTGTCGCAGCCTCACGAAGAGCCCACGCACGATCCCCCAGAGCCCCACGGGTCGTGATCGGCAGCTGGTTTCTCCGCTCGCCCAGCATCGACTTCACGGGATAGCGCCACAATTCGGCCACGCGGCCGACAAAGTGTTCAACCATAGCAACCTCCAAACCTCTCTCATTCCGCTGAATGGCTGTCGTGAAGCTAGGAACTGGCGCTCTGCGATTTAGTCCAGTTCCCGCCCCAGGTCGTGTATAGTCTATTCAGAAATTCCTTCCAGGCAGCTGGAGAACGTGAGCTTGGATAGGGTTCCGGGCGGATTGGCTTTTCGGAGCTCCACACGATTTCGAACTGCCCACCCTCGACGATCCTACCCAGACGCATCGTCTTCCAGGTGTGTTGATTCTGTGCATCGATTCGAACACGCCCACCAGGAGCTTCAAAGCTCTGGTTCGGCAGCGCTCGGCGGATCGCCGCCACGTCATCAGGATCGGCCGTGTGTGCGGCTTGCGCCCAGAGGTGCATTCCAAAATATCCGGCTTCCATTGTATCGGCAACGACGCGTTGGCGGCCATAGCGAGAACGAAACCTCTTTACAAATGCGTGGTTCTCCGGCCGGTCCAGGCTCTGAAAGTAGTTCCAAGAGGCATAGTCGCCCACGATTTCCGCCGCCGAGAGACTCTGCAACTCGATTTCGCCGACACTGAAATAAACGGTCGGGATTTTCCCGGGCGTGATTCCCGCGGCGCGCAGCAAGCGCGTGTAGAACAGGTTCATATCGCCGACCAGCGAATTGAAAATGAGATCGGGCTCAGTCTGAGCGATCGTACGAACGACTCGAGTTACCTCAGTGCTATCGGGGAGCACATATTCTTCTCCAACGATCTCGCCGCCGCAGGCTTCCACTTCGTCCCGGATGATCGCATTCGCAGCCCTCGAATACACCGAGTTCCAGCCCACCAGAAAGAAGCGTTTCTTTCGAAGGAAGCCTACCGTCCAGCTAACTGCGGGAATGATTTGTTGATTAGGCGCGGCCCCCGTGTAGAAGATATTGGAGCACTGTTCCATACCTTCGTACTGCGTGGGATAAATCAGCAGATGATCCCGCTGCTCCACGATCGGCAGCACCGACTTGCGGCTGGCGGAAGTCCAGCAGCCAAATATCGCGCAAACCTTGGCCTCGGCGATCAGGGCGGCGGCCTGACGGGCGAACGCTCGTTCATCCGAGGCGCCGTCGATCACGACGGGCTGAATTTCACGGCCTACAATCCCGCCGCGCTCATTGATTTCCTCGATCGCCAGCAGAGTGGCGTCGACCACAGGGCTTTCTGTCGACGCCATGGTGCCGGTCAGGGAATGAAGGATCCCCACTCGCAACTCCTGTGACGCTTTCACAGGTTTAGGCTCCGAAGGTGGCGCTTGAACGGAGGACTCGTCGTTTACCCGTGGCAGGAAGCGATATCCGCGCGCCGGGACGGTCTCAATGTAACGGGGATTCTTGGCATCGTCGCCCAGCACGTCGCGCAGTTCCCGGATGTATCCTCTGAGCAATTCATCACTTACGCTGGCGCCGGCCCAGACGCTCGCAAGCAGTTCCCGTTTGGTCACCAAACGCTGAGCATTTTGCGCGAGGTAGAGCAAAACCTCAAATGTCTTCGGGCGCAGGTCTAGCAGGTTGGAATCGCGCCAAAGTTGTTCGTTCGCGACGTCTAGCCGAAACGGTGGGAATACGAAAATTGCCCGCGATGCCACTGTGTCACCAATGGCCTTCGTGGGCCAGTTTCTATGTTAACGGAAGTTCCACGGAACTTCCACGCTCCTTCTATGGATTGAAACGGCCTTCAGCCCTATGCTGAGGACGTGCTGAACGGGAAGGGCGACAAGGGATCCAAAAAAAGACGGAAGGAAGAAATCGTGAAACCCGATCCGTCGCCGAAGAACCTGCCGGTTCTGGTCTTCGTCGTTCAGTTTCGCGACCCCACAGAACCGGGGTCAGCCCGTTTCGCCGGACGAGCAGAGCACGTAATGTCCGGACAAAACACGGGCTTCGAGACGCCTGAAGAGCTGGTCGACTTTTTCGCGCGAGTCATGAATCAACTCAAGCCGGGAACAAAAAATGCATAAAGGAGTAACACCGTGGCTACTTTAGATTTGATCGGCTCCAGTCCGAATTTCCGGTCTGTGCTCAACCAGATAAACATGGTTGCGCCAGTGGACTGCGCCGTGTTGATCCAGGGCGAAACGGGCACCGGAAAAGAAGTGATTGCGAGGGCCATTCATGAGGCTAGTCCTCGCCGTAACCAACGTTTTGTGGCTCTGAACTGCGCGGCGATTCCGAGCGCGTTGTTGGAGAGCGAACTGTTCGGCCACGAAAGAGGCGCGTTCACGGGCGCGTGCACACAAACCAAGGGGCGATTTCAGATGGCGGATGGGGGCACGCTCTTTCTGGACGAGATTGGCGACATGCCGTTGGAACTTCAGCCCAAGCTCTTACGCGTCCTGCA
>JBEKHQ010000665.1:0-2994 GCA_050012195.1 Bryobacteraceae bacterium
TTTTCGATTTTGTAAGCGGGGCCCGCGGGTTGGGAAATAGTGATGGGCGTCGTATGCGGGCGGGGATTTTGGGGAATCCCTTCGTAATCGATGTTGCCGGTGGGGACCGGAGCGATCTCGGTATCCACAACCTTGAGCACTTTCCTAGTGGCCATGTTCACCTGCAAGGTGAGGCCTTCTATGGCGCGTCCCCAACTGTGATAGACGCCGTGCCTTTGCGAACACGAGCCGAAGCCCATGCGCTGGGTGGCTTGTTCGGGAATGGACTGGTAAGCTCCCGGCAAAACGAGGCACTGAACGGTTCCGAGATCGGTGATGCCGCGCTTCTTCAGAGCTTCCACCACTCGAGGGTCGCTCTTGATGGCTTCATCCTCTCCGAACAGTTCGCTCGCCAGGATAGGAGCTTGGACACCTGGCAGCTCTTTGAAGCTGAGAACTTTTTTCCCCACCATGTCCACCCGAGCGGCAAACGTTTTTTCGCCGCGTAGCAGGACGACGTCGGCCTCGCGCGCGAATGGCTGGCCCGCTCGATAGCTGAGTACGGCGGATTTGGCGGGAGGATGGAGGAGGACACTCGCGAACAAAGTAGTCGGCGTGACCTGGCCCGCTTGTTGGAGGGCATCGTACGCGGTCCAGTATTCGGTGGTGGTCAGGCTGTCGAGGGGGTGGCTGGGGGATTGGGCGCACAATGCAACGGCGATGATGACCAATAGACAGATAAGACGCATTGATAATTCTCCTCGCTTAGGATCACAACAGTATAGCCTGAGGGCGCGGTCTAGATTTCTGAGACTACCAGTCACGGTGTGGACCGGACACATCTCGGGATTCGAGCCATATGGAATGCCGATCTTGCGCCCGGCTACGGCTTACCGAATACGAATTGTCCTTCGCGAATGGTATAGACGATACGTGCAAGCGCTGTCACGTCTGCGGCTGGATCGGATCTCAAGACGACCAGGTCGGCATCCATTCCGGGACCCACGCGGCCGCTGTGCGCGTGACCGAATCGCTGCGCGGGAGCTGTCGTGAGCGCCTCCAAAATCTTCGAAAAGGACGTACCGGCCTGAGCCATGAGGCGGTATTCTCTGGTGCGACCTTCCAGTCGGTCGTCATAGACGCGAGCCTTCGGTGTTTGTTCCTCCGACCGTGTCGCCACCGGCTAGGAGGTCTGCGGCGTTTCCATGTCGAACGCCCCACATGGGTTGCAATGATGTTTCACCGCCTAGGCCGGCTTGAGAATCCGATCCATGATCTTGCGCTCTTCACCGGAGGGATCGTCCACAACTTTGCTTTCGTTGCTGAAGAGCATGGTTCGACGCCGCTCGGAATCGTAAGCCGGCCAGGGCGGGAGGCCGCTTTTCTTGGAATTCGGATCGCCCCGGGTCGCAAAAGCGATCCAGGCTTCGCTCACTCGCGCGGCCAATGCAACAGCCTCGGGGCTGGCGCCACCGGTTAAGCCCGGGGCCAGTTGTGTGTTGTCGAACACGAACGGGATTTCCAAGGTATGCGGGCTTTTCAACCTGCCCCCCAACGCCGGAGTTTCCCAATCGAAGCGGTATCGATAGGTGGGCGCTTTGCCTAGGGCGGCTCTCCGCTCGGCAATATTGTTGCTGAAAATCGTTGTGGGATCGTCAGTCCAAATTAAGAGAAACAAATCGGAAGGAGAGGCATGTGGATTAGCGCGGCGATAGACCTCGATCACTTCTTCAGCGCGATCGCCCAAAATGCCCTTTACCCGAGTTTTCATTCCAGTTTCGTCCACCGAAAACGCCGCCGGATCGGCGAACAGCGTCATCTCGGTTCGATTGTTCCCGATAATCACTGGAACATTGCCGGAGATTTGCGAGGCGTGAGGACAAAAGGATGCGCGGGCAACACCGTGGGGTCCAGTACCGGAGCGAATCCGTCGATGATCCCGGGAAAGTTCCGCAGTTTGGCCGACACCGCAAACTGCGCCGCCAGGATCTTTTCCATCGGTAGAGACTGCAATTGGGCTACACGCTTGGCATCCAGCGATACTTCGGCCAGCAGCATGCGGGCGATTTCCGTGGCGCGATCGCGTTCCATCATCTTAACCCCGGGCCCACTCTCAATGACCGCGCGGTGGAACAACCCTTTGGCTGGCGGCGAGCCCAGCAACATGGACACTTTCTGGCCTCCGCCCGACTCGCCGAAGATCATGACGCGATCTGGATCGCCGCCGAAGCGCTCGATATTATCGCGGACCCACTCCATCGCCGCCACGGCATCCAACATCCCGACGTTTCCGGAATGCACGAACCGTTCACCGCCGAGATCGCCCAAGTGCGTAAAACCCAGCGCGCCCAGCCGATGGTTGATCCCGACGACAACAACGTCGCCTCGCCGCGCGAGATTCGCGCCGATAAAGAGCGCGCTGGAATCCGAGCCAGTGGCGAAACCGCCGCCGTGCAGCCAGAACATCACCGGACGCTTTCCGTTGTCGTTGACGCCGGGCGTCCACACGTTCAGGAACAGGCAGTCTTCGCTTTCAGGAGGCCGTGGACCGTCCGTACTCCTCAGCAGTTGCCCGAGCTCGCCACGCAGATTCTCCGCTCCGGGTTGTGCGGGATTGCTCTGCGGGGCAGTGTTGCCGTACGACAGGGCGTCTTGAATTCCTGTCCACGGCTGCGGCGTTTTCGGCGGCATGAACCGATTGCCGCCTTCGGTAGAAGCGCCGTAACGCACCCCCAGAAAACTGTGTATCCCGGCGACGCTTCGGCCGCGCACTTTTCCGCTGGCCGTCTCGACAATGGAATCCACTGCCGCCCCAAAGGCTGTCCAAAAACCGCTCCGTGTTAGTTCAGGAAGCAAGAGAGCTCCCACGCTGGCGGCCGAACCTGTGCGAATCAACAATTGCCGGCGAGACATCGTCATGGCTTGTCCTCCTGAGCTGAGATTCTATCGGATTGGGGGGGTGGGCATGATTCGCACCGCGCCCCGGCGACTCTCGTGGTCGGTTGCGGCGTCGGC
>JBEKHQ010000666.1:0-2991 GCA_050012195.1 Bryobacteraceae bacterium
GTGGGTGGGCGGCACTCAACTGAAGGCGGGCGACTACAAAGTCGAAATGCAGGGCGACAAAGCCGTGTTCAAGAGTGGCAAGAGCGTGGTCGAGGTTCCCGCCACACTCGGAAACAGCGATAAGAAGTACACCTTCACTTCAGTTGTGTCGGAGGATTCGAAGCTCCTCGAGATCGATCTGGGCGGAACGAGCGCGAAAATCCTTCTTAGCCCGACGGCGCAGGCCGCGGTCGGAAGCAAGTAAACACGAACCCAGGGGCATTGGGCAACCACTGCCCCTTTCTCAAATCCAGCCCGGTGGTAGCATAATCCTGTGAAGAGCAGGCGGCTTATGGCATTGGCCGCGAGTCTTGCGGCGGTCGCCAGTCTGCGCGCTTTCCAGAAACCGTTCCGCGAATACCCGGGACAAGAATACAGCGATTTTCCCCTTCCGCCCGACTATCGCCAAAAAACCGAATTTGCCTTCGCCCGTCTGATGTATCCGCAGGGCAACTGGGGCATCTTCGGACGATGGTCGCGTTTCGATTGGACCCAAGGTAGAAGCGCCTGGACCAACGACTATCCGCGCTCCGATCGCCACTTCGCCACAGCTTTGCGCCGGCTCACGCGTCTCGAAGTCCGATCGGTGGAACAGCCGGTGAAATTTGGACGATGGCGACGACGTTTTTAACTGGCCCTGGTTATACTCAGTGGGACCGAATCACTGGAGATTGACCGACGCGCAGATCGCCATGCTTCGCGATTATCTGAATCGCGGCGGCTTTCTGCTAGCGGACGATTTCTGGGGCGACGACGACTGGGATCGCTTCGCGCGCAGCATGAACCGGCTGGCGCCGGGCCGTCCGATCGTCGAGATCGCGGACGACGATCCGATCTTTCACACGGTGTTCGATATAAACGAACGCTATCGGGTCCCCGGCGAATGGAGCTTGCACGGGCCGCCCTATCTGAACGGCGGACGCGATCCGCACTGGCGCGCCATTTACGACGACCGAGGCAGGATCATGATCGCGATCCTGTTCAATCACGATACGGGCGATTCCTGGGAGTGGGCCGACGATCCCGGCTATCTGGAACGCTACTCCGCGCTGGGAATCCGGACCGGCGTTAACTATGTCGTGTACGCGATGCCGCACTGAGGCCAGGCAAACCGCTCGGCCCCCGGCTGCCCCCGATCAATCTTGCCGAAGCGCCGTCATAGGATCGATGCGCGAGGCGCGCGCAGCCGGCAACCAGCCCGCCAGTACCGCTGCCGCGATCATGGTCGACGCGGCGGCCGCGAGTACCAGCGGATCGCTGGTGCTCAGGCCGACGATATTGTGTTCCACCAGTTTCGCGGCGGCCAGGGCCGCGGGGATGCCGACGGCGACTCCGATCAGAGCTAACAGCAGCGCCTCGCGCAGCACCATCCAAACCACCGTTCCGCGATTTGCTCCCAGCGCCATGCGCAATCCGATTTCGCCGGATCGCCGCGAGGTGGCATAGCTCATCACTCCATAGAGCCCCGTTGCCGCCAGCACCAGCGCGAGTGCGGCCAAGAGCCCGGAGAGGCGGGCGATAAGCCGTTCGTCCGCGATGGTCTTGTCGATCATGGAGGTCGCCGTAGCGAGATTCAGGATTTTCAGATTTCGATCAAACTCCCGCACCGCCGCTCGGATTCCTGGAATCATCGAGGCTGCGTCGCGTGTAGTCCGAATCTCAAAATTGAATCCGTCGATAGGATTCTTGGCGTCCGTCAAGTAGGGCGTGTAAAAGCGGCGCGGCGGAGCCTCCTTCAGCTCATGATCCCGCGCGTCGCGGGACACTCCCACAATGGTGTACGCGGTTTCGCCCATTGTGAGATGCTTGCCGAGCGGGTCCGCGCGGGGGAAATAGAAGCGCTTCATGGTCTCGTTTATGATCGCGACCTTCGGGGCTTGGGCATCGTCACGCTCGTCGATATCGCGGCCTTCGAGCAGGGCGATTCCAACGGTTCGGAAGTAATGCGGGCCGACCCGATCGTAATGGTCCGTGCGATCGCGGTCGTCAGACTGCGCGAAACCTTCAACGATCAGACCTCCGGTGTTCGATTCAGTGCCGCTAAAGATTCCGTTTTCCGAAACCGCCGCCGCCCGCACGCCCGGAGTTGCCTGTAATTTCTCCAATAGCCCGCGACAAGCTTGGACAGCCTGCGGTCCCCTGTATCCGCTTTCGATCGGATCAATTTCCAGCATTACCAGACCGTCCCGGCGGTAGCCCACGTCGATGGTTTCGAGGCTCCGCAAAGTTCGGGCGAAGAGACCGGCGCCCACCATCAATAAGAGCGACAGCGCAACCTGTGCGATTACCAGTGTCTTTCCAAGGTTCCACCGCGCCCCGCCGCGCGCCAGCGATGGATTTCGTTCTTTCAGAACCGGGCCAAGGGCGTGGCTCGTCGCGCGAAGAGCCGGAACCAGGCCGAACAAGAGCCCAGTCAAGATCGCCGCGGTTGCGGTGAACAAAAGAGTGTGCGGGTCCGGACGCACGTCCAGAGGGAGCGGCGCGGCTGGATCGGCGGAGGCGAAACGCAACAGAATGCCGGCGCCCCACCAAGCGAATAAAACTCCCGCCGCCCCGCCTAAGGCCGCGAGCAGAAGACTCTCCGTCAACAGTTGCCGGATCAATCGAAACCGGCTGGCGCCGAGCGTCAGGCGCATGCTGATTTCCTTCTGGCGATTGGAGGCCCGCGCGAGCAGCAGATTCGCGACGTTCGTGCAGGCGATGAGCAGCACCAACCCGACTAGGCCCATCAATATCAGCAGCGGCCGCGAGAATCGCGCGCGCAGGGCGGAAAAGCCCCTCCCGCCGGGCCCCACTCGCAGCTTCATCCCGCGGATTTCTCTCAGCCGTCCTTCGGAAATCTTGGAACCTTCGGCTTCCTTGAATAGGTTCTGCGCGAGAATATTCAGGGATGCGCGCGCCTGAGCGACGGATAGGCCCGGTTTCAAGCGGCCCATCAACAGCAGCCAGCTC
>JBEKHQ010000667.1:0-2990 GCA_050012195.1 Bryobacteraceae bacterium
GGCTCCATATCGCTCGATTACGCGCTCGGCGCCGGCGGTTTCCCGCGCGGCCGCATCGTCGAAATCTTCGGCCCGGAATCGTCCGGCAAGACCACCGTCGCGCTGCAAGTCGTCGCCGAAGCCCAACGCGTCGGCGGCATGGCCGCGTTCATCGATGTCGAGCACGCGCTCGATCCCATCTACGCGCGCAAGCTGGGCGTGGACGTCGACAACCTGCTGGTCTCGCAGCCCGACTACGCCGAGCAGGCGCTCGAAATCACCAACGCGCTGATCGCCTCGGGCTCCATCGACGTCCTGGTAGTGGACTCGGTGGCCGCGTTAGTCCCCAAGTCCGAACTGGACGGCGAAATGGGCGACAGCCACATGGGCGTGCAAGCGCGGCTCATGTCGCAGGCCATGCGCAAGCTCACCGGCAACGTTTCGAAATCGAATACGTGCCTGATCTTCATCAATCAAATTCGCGAAAAAATCGGAGTAATGTTCGGCAATCCCGAAACCACAACCGGCGGCCGGGCATTGAAATTTTACTCGTCGGTCCGCGCCGACATCCGCCGCATCGCCGCCATCAAGGAAGGCGAGGTGGTGGTGGGCAACCGCACCAAGGTGAAGATCGTGAAGAACAAGGTAGCGCCGCCGTTCCGCGAAGCCGAGTTCGACATCATTTACGGCGAAGGCATCTCGCGCGAAGGCGATCTGATCGATTTGGGGGTGGCGCAAAACCTGATCGACAAGAGCGGCTCCTGGTATAGCTATAAAGGCGATCGCATCGGCCAAGGCCGCGAAAACGCCCGCCAATTCCTGAAGGACAACCAAGACATCCGCCGCCAGGTTGACCTGGAACTCCGCCAGGCTTTGGGGATGCTCAAGAAGGACCCCGAACCGCCCGCGGCGCCTCCACCCGAAATCGCCAAGCCGGCAGCCGCCAACGCAGCATCACGCTCGCGATAGAGTAGGCATCGGCAGCCAAGATAGCGCCCGGATTGCGATGGCGGATGCGGTCAGGAGTACCTCTCAGGTCTTCGCGGCGTAACAGCGCGCAAATGGCCAAGCAGCCAGCCAGAAGAGCAATGACGGATGGCTCGGGCACTTCGGTGATTGTCGTCAAGGTCAGCTCTGCCGCGAAATTAGTGCCGCTGCCAAATACAAAATCGTCAGGGGTGGTTTCGTCTGAAATTTTCCCGCCTAAACTGAATGTTCCACCTTGGTCCGCGTTCAAGGCGGCAAGCGCGGTACTGTTCAGGGGAGTATCGACGGTCGAATCGTCATAGCCCGGCGTAATGGTGTCGCTAGCGTATAACGAACCGGCTCCGATATCCGAGAATGCATAAGTCCCAAATGCTCCCAGACTGTAGAGGGAATAGAGTTCGGGACCAGCGTTCGCGTTTCCGATCGGTTCGAATATATTGAGGCTTGCCTCCGCCAGAACGCCGGCAAATGTCGGAATGTAAAAATCGAAGTGGTTCCGGTAAACGGAACTGCAACAGTTGCCAAGAACGCCAACGATGTAGTTGTTCGTTTGAGAATTGCCGTTAGCGCTGTTGTCTGAGTCGATCCACCCGTCTCCAGAATCGAGAATCGGAATGGTTTCCCCCTTCAAATTCCAACAGCAGACAAGCGAAAACGACAAGGCCACACCCGCGAGCCGCCACCCGCTAAGCGCTCGGCTGGTTCTCTTAAACATGGCATTCGCTTCGATGAGAACAAATCCGCGCTCGGTCATTCAGGGCCTCCATTCGGAGCTTGCCGTGTAACTATTGTTAGACGTTCACCCGAGCAAAACCGCCATCATCAGCTTAACACCGACCGCTGCGGTTAATTCCGAAGGCCCCATGGTATCGAACAGAAATCCGCTGCTCACGACAGATCAATCGGCCGGCCGGTAGAAGCATCGCGGCTGAAGTCCACCTCTTCCGTGAGACCCCGCACCATGGCGCATACTTCCACAAGGCTTTTTGTTCGTTGCCCATGGCTCTCACCGTTGTTTGCTTCTCCGGCAGGGAGGTGGACAGCCTCCTCGATCAAGTTCGCGACATAAACCTCGATCGCACGACTATGCGCGGCGGCCTGACGGGCAAGTTCGGCCTGAACCTCGGGTCTGATGTCAACGGTGATGGTCACGGGGACCTCCATTTCAGTTTACGTCCCCACAAACGCTGCATGGCGCGTAGTCGCCGGTGTAATACGTCATGTATAGTGAGAAGAACGCTAATGGCGAAGAAGTCGTCCGCATCATCTCAGCCTGGGCAGCAGGTGCGCCTAAGCGCCGAATCTATTTGGAGCAAGCCGCTTACTAAAACGCCAGAAAGCGACGCTAGAGAGGATTGCGAGGAGACAGAAGCGCGGGGATGTTTATGGAATCGACTATTCCGACATTCCGGCGCTCACCGATAAGCAGCTCTCCCAGTTCCGCTGTCCTCCAAAGAAAGAAATTGGTGGCAGTCTGCGTTTTGCGTAGCGGTTATGAGGCGCCCTCCCTGAAATGAGAACCAAAGGCTGGTTATATTGCATCGCCGTTGGCGGGATCGCCTTCTGGCTTCCAGCCGTAGTCCTCTCCGCTATTTTTCGTGGGAGAGCAGGTCCGCTGATGCTGAGTGTCGCATCGTTAACGGTACTGTTCGCGCTTGCGCTCCTCGATTGGTTCCGCTTTGGCCGGTCTCTGAGGTGGAATTGGGCGCTGGCCGGCGTATACGTCCTTGGGCCAACTGCGATCCTGACAGCATCGGTCTTTTCTCGCGGTGCTCTACCATTTCCGAGCGGGCCAGGGTCCTGGATCTTGGTATTACTCTGCCTCTTCCCACCAGTTACCCTATGGTTTTCACTGCTAAATGGAATGATTTTGTCGGTGCTTGCAGCTACGCTTGCCTTACCCGTTCTCGCGATATTCAGATGGGCACACTCCGGCGTTCGTTGTCCGTCGCCCTAATGAAAGTCGCGAGACCTGCGAAGCAAGATTCAAACTGAGAGACAACCAGAAGACCGAAACCCACCAA
>JBEKHQ010000668.1:0-2981 GCA_050012195.1 Bryobacteraceae bacterium
AGCGCATCACCGCCGAACGCCTTGGCGGTCACGAACTCGGCCACCGAGCGAATTTCCGCGTTGGTCATGGTGATGCCCTGAATCATCATCATGCCGTTGGTAAGCGCGCCCTCGACGTTCTCCGGCGACATCAGCTTCAAAGCTTCGGGCCGTGGCGCGCGGCCTACGCCGACGTCGTGGCAGCCGGCGCAGCGCTGCTTGTATACGCCCGCGCCGTCTTCGCCGAACGCGGCGCCAATCAACAACAACAGGACCAGTGAGCGCAATGTAGACTTCTCCCTGGACACAGATTGTATCGGAGATCGCGTATTCGCGCAGGAGCCGCTGAAAGGTAAAGTAGGCTGTGGGGGTGTGCATGATCGGGGATGAATTGGTAGTGACGCGCCGTTCGGCGCTGAAAGCCGCGGCCGGTGGGCTTGGGATGGCTGCGCTGGCGCAAAGTGCGCCGGGAAAGATTCCCCTATCGCTGATTGTCGACGATGGATCGCCCGTGGATCCGCTGTTCTACGAAATCCCCGGATACGAGACGCCGTTTCTGGTTCCGCCGGAGTTCGTCGCGCGCGTGGCCGACACCTTTGAGCGATTGGAGCTACGGGGAAAGATCACCGTCATCCCGATGCCGAGTTGCCTGGGCCGCATCGACCAATCCCTGAAGCGCGTGCCGCAAGATCATTTGCAAGCTTTCTTGAAAATCATGCGCGAACGGATCGCGCCGCGCTTCGACATCACGCCGGAGTTCCTCACCCATTTGAAGGCCTACGATCTCAAGAAGGGCGATTACCAGCACATCTTTGAGGACGCATGGATGACGAAGGCGCCGCTGGAGGAAGTGACCGATTACTTCACGCTGGCCTTCCAGATTCTGCAGAACGTCGGGCTGCCAGCCACCGGCATCACTTCCCCCTGGGATTCCGGCATCGACGTGGAGCAGAAATACGCGCAAGCGCTTGCCGATGCGCAGTGGAAGGTATTTCAACGCAAACTGACATGGTATTTTCTTTACAGCAACGGTTTTGGAACGCCCCGCAAGCTGTCGATTGAATACCGCGCGCCCGGTCGCGATCAGACCGTGGTGAGCGTGCCCGCGAACGCTCCCGATGTTCTCTGGAGCCAGTATCAGCCCACGGGCGAACGGCGTCAGTTCCTGCAGAACAACCTTGACCGGATGCTGTCGGCGGATGGACGCACGGGCCGCATTCGCGAATTGATCGAATCGGACCATCCCGTAATTCTTCTGACTCACTGGCAGTCGCTTTACACGCAGGGCACGGGCCTGGGTCTGGAAGGGCTGAGCGCATTGGTGGACCGTATCCGGAAGGTTTTCGGCAACGGCGTGGAATGGGTGTCGTGCTCCGAGCGCGCGCGGCGGTTCGTGAACGGCTGAGGCGCTCGTCACTTGCCGCGGAAGTTTGCGGCTCTACGCTCGCGAAAGCTCGCCAGTCCTTCGCGGAAATCTTCGCTCGCGAGAATCGCAGGCAGGTCGTCCCGGATTCGCGCCGCCGCTGTCGCTTCGCCTTCCACGACGGCCAGGCGCGCCGAACGAAGCGTCGCCTGAACGCCGAGGGGAGCCTGCGCGGCGATCCGTTCGGCGATGGCCACGGCGCGCTCCAATTGCCGCCCCGGTTCGACCACTTCCTGTACCAGGCCCATTTGCAGCGCTTCCGCCGCCCCGAACTCATCCGCCGTGAGCAGGTAGCGCATCGCGTTTCCCCACCCGGCTTCGCGAACCAGCCGGAACGTCGCGCCGCCGAGCGGGTATAGTCCGCGAGCGATCTCCAGTTGCGCGAAGCGTGCGTCCGAGGCCGCGATGCGGATGTCCGCGGCCAGCAACATCTCGATGCCGATGGTGAACGTAATGCCGTGGACGGCCATCACCAGAGGCTTCGATAGATGGCTGCGCATGCCGAACGGATCGATCTGACCGGCTTCCTGCGTGAACGGGTCCTCCCGCGCGAACAGGGGTGCGAACTGCGCCAGGTCTATGCCCCCCGTGAAGTGCGGTCCGTGAGCGAACACCACTGCGCACCAAAGATCGGGATCGGCTTCGTAAGAGCCGTACGCGCGCGCCAGATCGTGGAACATCGGCGGGTCGAAGGCGTTGCGTTTCGACACGCGATTCAAGCCGATCAGGAACACGGGGCCGCGCCGTTCGGTAGTGATGCTGGAGATGGCAGAATTCGGAGTCATAGGATCGCCACGGCGCGCGTGAAGCCAGCGGACGCGCTCTTAATCTTGAACGGAAAACACGATACCAGGAAGCCGCTGGCCGGCAACTGTTCCAGGTTCGCCAGCTTTTCGATATGGCAATACCCGATTTCCAGGCTCGCCTTGTGGCCTTCCCAAATGATCGACGAATCGCGCGATTCCAGAAATCGGCGGCGCGTGAAAGAGAACGGTGCGTCCCAGCTCCACGCGTCGGTTCCCATCACCCGCACGCCGCGCTCGAGCAACCAAAGCGTAGCCTCGCGCCCGAATCCGCAGCCGGAATCGACGTAAGCCGGAGTGCCGTACGCCGCCCCCGCCCGCGTGTTCATCAGCACGACGTCCAGCGGATTCAACTCGCGTCCCGTCGCCCCAACGCTCTCGGCAACTTCCGCCGCCGTGACGACATGCCCATCCGGCAAATCGCGGAAATCGAGCTTGACGCCGGGACGATAGAACCAATCGAGCGGAACCTCGTCGATGGTCCAGGCGCGCTCGCCCTTGTTCATCGAAGAAGCAAAATGCCAGGGCGCGTCGACATGGGTTCCGTTGTGCGTGCTGATGGTGAGCAGCTCCACGGCCCAAGCCTCGCCCGCCGGCAACTGACCCGCTTCGAGTCCCGGAAACATCGCCAGCATTCCGGGCAGCGACTGCTTGTGATCGGAGTACTCGATACGCGGCCCAAGCCCGGGCGGGTCGGCGGGCACCGCGTTTTCGAGCGGCCGGGAAAGGTCAACCAGTCTCATGCCTGAACCAGGGCCCCTTGAATTACTTCAAGG
>JBEKHQ010000669.1:0-2980 GCA_050012195.1 Bryobacteraceae bacterium
CAACGCCTATGGATTCGACGCCGGTGGAAACTACGGCAAGTTCTCCGCCGACGTTGTTTTCCAGCATTACAACCAGGCGATCAGCGTATTGAACCCCTTGCTGGGGCCTCAGAGTCCGGCGGCGCCATATCAGTCGACCACCGACAGCATCAATACAAACCCCATCAATGGGGCTAATCTGATCCCCACGACCAACACCCTATATGGCATCGTGACCGACAACCGCGCCATTATGTTCGCTGCCAAGTATACGTGGGACCGGTTCAGGTTGTTTGCCGGCTACGAATACATCCGGCAGTCTAACCCGGCGAACCCGTTGGGCGTTGGCGCGCTGGACCAGGGAGGCTATATCCTGAGCGGCGTCGAAGACAACAATCTCGATTCTCCCAAGCACGTGCAGATCTGGTGGACGGGCGGAAAATACGCTATCGACCGCAAGACCGACATCACCGCGGCCTGGTATCATCAGCTGCAAAACGACTTTCGCGTTCCCACGGCCTGCCCGCCCCAAAGTTACCGCGCTTCCTGCGCGGGCAACCTCAACGAGGAGTCGCTCTACGTGGATCATCACTTCACCCCGCGTTTCGACGCTTTTGCCGGAATTGCGATTTCCTACGTGAAAGGCGGTCTGGCCATCGCCATTCCTCATGGCCCCGGCGTCCCCTATCTCTACAACACCAACCTCGCTCCGACAGTCGGTGGTCGGTTCACCTTCTAATTGTTTCCGCGGCAGTGCGAACTTCGAGAACGCCACGCCGCACGTGCGCAGGGGCGCCGTGGCGCGCCGGTCATGACCGTACCTTTCCCGTTCTGACGGATTCGCATCGGAAGCGTCACTGGCCCGGTTCACCAACAAAGACTGGTCTTTCGGCGCCGGACGAGCGGTGGTACGGACCTCGGCTGCCGTTGGGCAGGATGGTGGTTTCGTCGGTGCGTGCCTGCACGAGTTGCGCGGCGGTGAGTTCGCGCGCGCCCGTCAGATCCGCGCCCCGAAGATCCGTCGCGAACAGATTTGCGCCGCGGAAGCGCGCGTAGCTTAAGTCCGCTCGACAGAAATCCACGCCTTTGAGTTGCGCTTCGCGGAAATCGGCCTCGCACAGAGTCGCTCGATCGAACTGGGACCCGCCGAAATCGGTTTGCGAGAACTTCGCGCCGCGGAGATCGGCCTTCGCAAAGTCGCACGCCTTTAAGCGGCCGTTGCTGAAGTTTGCGCCGGCGCCCTTGGCCGCGTAGAACCGGCAGGCGTGCACCTGAGTGCGAGGAAACTGGGCGTTGGTAAAATCGCTTTCCGAGAAATCGCTGGTGGCAAAACGAGCGTGATGAAACGACGTGGAGCCGAGTTGGGCGCCGGAAAAGTTGCAGCTTTCGATCACCACTCCTTGGAGCCGCCCGTCCCGCAGATTCACTTTTTTGAAAACGGTATTGCGGATTTTGGCCTCGGTCAAGAGCGCGGCCGGCATCCAACAAGAAGAAAATCGTGTTTCGGATACCTGCGCGCCGCTGAAGTCGGCGGCCGACAGGATGGCTCGCTCGAAGTCCCCTCCGTCGATGCTTGCGCCGCTGAAATCGCTGCCGGAAAGGTCGGCGTCCAGCAGCGTCGTGCCGCGCAGAATCGCGCGCTTCAAATTGACGTTCTGCAATTGCGCTTCGTTCAGCGTTTCATTTTCCAGGATGCACCGGCGTCCGGAGGAAAGCCCCTCGGTCCAGCCGGCGTGAGCGTGCAGCATCTCTGCGAGAATACGCCCGTTGCCTATCGTCACGGTTTCCATGGCGTCAAACACCTTATCGACGCGCCGGAACCGGCCTTTAAACCCAGTCGGCGCAATCCCTCCGTTCGCCTCCGGGCTTGCGGAAGGGTGGTTTAATTGTAGATATAGAGCAGTGCGGGATCGCCGCTACCTAAACCTATGAGAATACTGATCGTTGAGGACGAGAAACGAATTCAGGATTTTCTTTCGAGGGGTCTCGAAAGCGCCGGATACGCAGTTGATGTCGCCGGCGACGGCAATACCGCCATCGAACTCGTCCATGCCGCCGAGTACGACCTGATCATTCTGGATCTGATGCTGCCGGACACCGACGGCTTCACGGTCCTCGAAAAAATCCGGAATCGAAAAGTGAATCCGCCGGTTCTCATCTTGAGCGCGCGCGAGGGCGTGGACGATCGCGTACGGGGCCTCGAGCTCGGCGCCGACGATTACCTGGTGAAGCCGTTCGCGTTCGTCGAACTTCTGGCCCGCGTGCGCGCGCTCCTGCGCCGCGGCCAACCCACGCCCGAACGGCTGCAGGTGGGGGATCTGGTGCTGGATTGCATCCGCCGCCGCGTCACGCGCTCCAACGAATTCATCGAGCTAGCGCCCAAGGAATTCAGCATCCTCGAATACCTCATGCGCAATCGGGGCCGTCCGCTGAGCCGCACCATGATCGTCGAGCATGTCTGGGACATGGACTACGATGGCCTTACTAACATCGTGGATGTCTACATCCGACATCTGCGCAGTAAGATCGACGACAAGTGGCCGATGAAGATGATCCATACCGTGCGTGGCATCGGCTACATGCTGGACACCCCCGAGAAGGCCGCCGAAAAGCAGGTCGAGCAAATCTCATGACGGCGGTAGACAAGGCGCTCGGTTTCACGCGGGGGCTGCGTTTCCGCTTGGCCTTCAGCTACGTTTTCTTCTTTACCATCCTGCTGGTTCTTCTGGGCGTCGTCTTCCGCCAGACCTTGAGCGCCACGTTCCAGGCCCAGATGAGCGGCGTCCTGGAAGAAGAATGGGGCGCCGCGAAGGGCTATTTGCGCACCGGCCCGGCCGGTCCGGATTGGATTTTCGACAAGGCGGATCCGGACGAGAGTTTCGTCGTGAACCGCATTCGCCGCGTCTATCTGCTGGCCGACACCGAGGGGCATCCGCTCGAACACTCGGATATTTACGATTCAATCGGCTTGGATTCCCCCGCCGAGATCCAATCCATCCTC
>JBEKHQ010000670.1:0-2977 GCA_050012195.1 Bryobacteraceae bacterium
CAAGATCAGGTCACGCAGCGATCTATAACCTTGAACAGCTACAGTGCGGATCATGAGTTATAGCGTATCGCGAGGCGACTGATCCGCCCGCTACGGCCGCATTGGCAACCCGCACACGAAATTCTCGGCCTTGTCCGTGCTCCCCGTTCCCGTCCATTGCGCTTCCATCGGATAAGGGCACAGCGGGCGCGTGCGATCCACCACGCCGTTGGTCAGGTGCGACGCGATGATCTTCTCCGGCGCGACGCCGCGATCCACCCACTGATCCAGCGCCTCGAGCATATTGAAAGTCGATGGACCCGGCCCGCCGCCGCAGTGTTGCATCCCCGGCACCATGAACAGGCGATAGAACTCCCGCGTGTCGCGCACGCCGTGATTGCCGCCGCGGCCCATCACCTTTGCCACGCTCTCGTAGTAATTGACGCTGTTCAGCGGTGTGATGTCGGGATCGCTCCAGCCGTGGTAGTGAATCAGTTTGCCGCCGCGCGCTTTGAAGGCGCTGAGGTCCGGGTCCATGGCGCTGAACATCGCGCCCACCTTGCCGTCGGTGAAGTCCACGTCGTTGTCGAATCCCGGAGGCGCGTCGAACTTGAACGTCCGATAATCCCAGTTTGGATCCTCGAACACGACGAACTTGAAAAACGGAAAGCCCAGATTGCCATGCCCGCCGATTTTGCCCGGCTCAGTGCCGGTGATCCAGTTCACCCAGCCGCCCGGTCCGTCTTCGCCGCCCGGCACCAGGCCCGGATAAATCTGATCGCCGTCGGAGTTCCGAACGCCCGTCCACAGCTTCCTTACCGCGCCCACTTGAGCGGACGTCAAACAGCTTGGGCCGTCGCCTTCTTTGCACAGCAGCGCCGCCGGATCGAAGTGGCAACGCCGGGGATCGTTGAGCACGCCGTCCTTCACTCCATCCAGCGCGTCGCAAGCGTTGTTCACCGCTTCGGCCAGCATCGGCACCTTGCTAGGCGGGATGTAACCGTCGCCCTCCATCGCCAGCGCCGCCCACAAGTGGCCGCCGATGTAGTGATGCACCCAGTTATTGGCCGGATCGCCCGCGATGATGCCTTCGTAATCGCGCGGGTAGCGTTGCGCCTCCATCATGGCCTGTTCGCCGCCGGCCGAGCATCCGGTGAAGTACGCGTGCGCGGGTTGCGCTCCATAAAAGGCCGCCAGCAGCGCCTTATCGGCTTCGGTCATCGCGTGGATGCCTCGATGCGCGAAGTCCACCACGCGCTCGAAATGTCCCAGCGCCCAGCTCCCATCGTTCGTGTTGCCCGCGTGACCGGTGTCCGTGCTGCCGGTGGCGTAACCCTGCCGCAGCGGGACCAGCATCGCGGCGTAGCTGATGGATCCCGCCAGTCCGCCGTTCCCCACTCCCACGAATTTGTGATTCCACTGCGCGGGCATCCAAAGTTCGAAGCGGATTTCGGGCGCCACCACGCCCGCGACGCGACAGAACGCCGGAGCTTCGCCCGCCAGACCGCGGGCCGGCGTATCGCTCAACGTCAGCGGCCCGGCCGGAACGGAAGTCGCGGAGCTGATCGTCACGCTCGGCAGCGTCACGTTGGCGAGACTCTCGCAAGGCCTCTGGGCAAACCCGCCTGAGGCCAATGCCAACATCGAAGAAAGCGAAAGGATTGCGCGATAATACACGTTCGAAATCTCCTTGTGCGGGTTTTCGGTTTCCTATTCTCGCACGAATCGCGCGCCGCGGATTACACTGAGATCGTGGACAACGCGCTGCCTCTCGAAACCACGCCGCAAGACGTCAAACGAAGTCTGGACGCGGGCCAACGCCTCTTCCTGATCGACGTCCGCGAGCCGGTCGAATTTCAGATCGCCCGGATTCAAGGCGCGGAGCTGATTCCTATGCGCAGCGTGCCCCCCGACCTGCAGCGTCTGGAAGCCTGGAGCGACCAAGGCCCGCTCATCGTCTATTGTCATCACGGCGTGCGCAGCATGAACGTCGTTAACTGGCTGCGCGAACAAGGCATCACTCATTGCCAAAGCATGGCCGGCGGCATCGATCGCTGGAGCCGCGAAATCGACCCCTCCGTTCCACAGTACTCCTGAGTTTCTGGTAAGGGTACGTGCTGGCGGTTTGGGCGTGATGCGCTATCCCGCAACACACGAAAACTGAGTGATGGCGCCGAGATCCTGTGGTCCAATTGTCTCGCGCATGGAAGACGGCAATTTGTGGAAGTACCTGCCAACTTTCCCGAGGAGCGGCGCTATGTTCTGGAGATGCTGGGCGACGTATATAAATTACGATGCGGAGGCACGCGCTCCAAAACTTACGCAGTGGAGCGTCTCGAGTCTCATGAGCGGCCCAGTGATGAGGCAACTGCAGCAGTGGCTGGTAGCGCAGTGTGCGCGGAAGCAAGTGGGACCAAACTCGGGTCTGGGCAAAGCCATCACAAACTTATTGCGTCACTGGAAACGGCTGACGGCGTTCCTGCGGGAAGCCGGCGCACCATTGGACAACAATGTTTGCGAACGTGCGCTGCTGCATCGCAAGAATGCGTTGTCTTATCGGACGCTACACGGCGCCGAAGCGGGCGAAATGTTCATGAGCCTGATCCACACCGATCCGTTCGACTACCTCCCTGAGTTGCAGAAGCATCCCGCGGAGCCGGCATCCAACCCTGCGCAATGGATGCCCTGGAATTACTCTGAGACGCCGGCGCGGGTTGGCGTAGAATAAGTCCTACATGGCCGGAAAGGATCCTCTGCGGCCTTGCTCAGGAACAGCCGAAATGCCCCGGGGAGGCGCGGCCTCACGACTCGTCAATCGCGGAGGTTTTCGGCCACCCCGGTAAACGGACCCAGGTGCGCTCGGTGGACCGGTTACCGCCGTTGGAGATTGTGCTTGAGGTCCGAGGCTCCCAAGCTATTCCTAGCAATTTCCGCGCTGTTGCTCAACGGGCCGTACGGCCGATTACCGATTACCTAAGCCGGGCACAGATCATTTCCA
>JBEKHQ010000671.1:0-2975 GCA_050012195.1 Bryobacteraceae bacterium
GCTCTCGGCGCTGCGCCGCAGCGTATGCGCAAGCTTCTCCCATTTCGGATCGCTCCCCAACACCTCCGCGCTCTCCGCGATGGTCTGAAATACATTGTTCAGATCGTGGACTAAACCTTCCAGCGTTAGATCGGCAACGGCCATATTCGTTTTCAACCCGTGACTCGATGTAGTGTATCGAAAAACTCCGGAAAAGACACGCGCGCCGATTCGGCGCCCTCCACAATGCATGGTCCATCGGCGGCCAGCGCCGCCACCGAAAACGCCATCGCGATCCGATGATCTCCCATAGAATCGAGTTCCGCCGCGTGAAAATGTTGCCGGCCCGGAATCTCGAACCCGTCTCCCTGGATGGTCATGGTGAGCCCCATGCGCCGGAAGTTTTCCGCGATGGTGGCGATGCGATCGGTCTCTTTCACCCTCAATTCACTCGCGTCGCGCACGATCAGCCCATCCGCGCTGGCCGCCCCCAGCACCGCCAGCACCGGGATCTCGTCGATGAGGGCCGCGGTGCGCGCCTTCTCTAGCAGGCCGCCTCGGATCGTCGATTTCTTCACCTGCACGTCGCCCATCAACTCGCCGCCCGCGCTCGAGATATCGAGAATCTTGATCTGGGCGCCCATCTCGACCAGGAAATCCAGCAGCGCCGACCGCGTTGGATTCAGCCCCACACCGTGAATGGTGAGTTCGGATTCGCGCACGATCAGCGCCGCCACCAGAAAGAAGGCGGCGGAAGAAAGATCGCCGGGCACGCGCAGCTCGCGGCCCTCCAGACGCGGACGACCGGTGATGGTGATGGCACGGCCTTGCGTCTCCACGTCCGCTCCAAACTCGCGCAGGGCGAGTTCCGTGTGATCGCGCGTGCGGATCTGCTCGCGAACCGTGGTGCGGCCTTCGGCATACAGTCCTGCCAGCAGAATGCAACTCTTCACCTGTGCGCTCGCCACCGGAAGCGTGTAGTCGACGGGATGCAATTTGGTTCCGCGAATCGTGAGCGGGGGGAAGCGGTTCTCCCGCGCCTCGATCACTGCGCCCATTTGCGCCAGCGGTTCCATGATGCGCCCCATGGGTCGCCCCGACAGCGATTCGTCGCCGCCGATGCGAGTTACGAACGGCTGCGCGGCGAGAATCCCCGACAACATCCGAATGGTGGATCCGGAATTTCCGGCATCCAGAATCTCCGACGGCGCTCGAAGACCGTCCAGACCACGGCCCTCAATGCGGAGAATTCCCTCGTCCGTCTCGATCCCCGCGCCTAAAGCGCGCACGCACGCCAGCGTCGAATGACAATCCGCTCCGCTCGAGTAGTTGGCGATCTTGGTGGTTCCCTCCGCGATCGCGGCCAGCATCGCGTAGCGGTGAGAAATGGATTTATCGCCAGGAAGTTCGACGGAGCCGTGTACGGAATCGGCGGGGCGGATTTGCTCGCGCATCGAAATAAGAGTTAGTGTAACTGAATAGGAAGCGAGGAGCTATGCAACTGCCCATCAGCAGGCGAAATTGGATCAAGGGCTCGGCCGCTCTCACAGCCGTCGCCGCGGCTGGACCTCAAGCTCGAGCGCAGAGTCCGAAAGACATCGTGATCTCGAGCGCCAACGGACTCGAAGCTTGCAAGCAAGCCATGCAGGTGTTGAAATCCGGCGGCGATACGCTGGACGCGGTGATCGCGGGGGTGAACATTGTCGAACTGGATCCGAACGACCACACCGTCGGCTACGGCGGCCTTCCTAACGAAGATGGAGTGGTGGAGCTCGACGCGAGCGTGATGCACGGGCCCACGCGACGTTGCGGATCGGTGGCCTCCATCCAAGGCTGCAAGACTCCGTCCAAAATCGCCAAGCTCGTAATGACCGAAACCGATCACATCATGCTGGTGGGCGAGGGCGCATCCAAGTTCGCGCGAGAGATGGGATTCCCGGCCGAGGATTTGCTGGTGCCGGACTCGCGCATGGCGTGGCTGGTGTGGAAACGATCCATGCGCGACAAAAACGGCCATACGAATTGGTCAAGCGAAGTGGATAGCGGCAAAGCGACCGCCGAGCTTCGCCAGATGTTTCCGCATGCCACCGAAGAAACGCTCGCTTGGGCGAAAGATGTGGCGGTCCATCCTCCCACAGGAACCATCAACTGCCTGGCGCTGAATTCCAAAGGCGAGATTTCGGGAACCACTACTACCAGCGGACTGGCGTGGAAAATCGCCGGCCGCGTGGGCGATTCGCCGATCATCGGCGCAGGCTTGTATGTCGATCAGGACGTCGGCGCAGCCGGCTCCACTGGCCGCGGCGAAGAGAACATCCGCGTCGCCGGGGCTCATTCCATCGTCGAGAACATGCGCCACGGCATGACCCCGAAAGAAGCCTGCCTGGAAGTGTTGAAACGAATCTCGCGCAATTTCAGCGACGATCGAGCGCGTTTGGCGCAGTTCGACATCAACTTCTACGCATTGCGCAAGGACGGGCTGTATGCCGGGGCTTCGCTGTGGAACGGGCGCGCGGGATCAAACGGACAGCGCCGCGAGCCCCAGTTTGCCGTCAACGACGGCGGCGAGAGTCGGCACGAGCCCTGCGTACATCTGTACGAGCGAAATTCTTGACGCTCACCGGCTAATCGCCGCATCTAAATGCGCGTATGGCTACTGCGAAAGTTTTGATCGTTTTTTATTCCCGCGACGGCTCCACCGAAAAACTGGCCCACGCGATCGCCGAAGGCGCCAAGTCCGAAGGCGCGGAAGTGCGGCTGCGTCGTGTTAGAGACCTGGTGGGTCCGGAGGTGATGTCCAAGGTCCCGGGCTGGACCGAAAACAGCGCCCGGATGCACTCCCACTATCCCGCGCCCACCGAAGCGGATGTCGAGTGGGCGGATGCGATTGTTTTCGGCACTCCCACTCGTTTCGGGAATGCCGCGGCGGAATTGAAGGCTTTCATCGATTCCCTTGGCGGACTCTGGTTCCAGGGCAAGCTGAATGGGAAGGTGGG
>JBEKHQ010000672.1:0-2972 GCA_050012195.1 Bryobacteraceae bacterium
ATGTTCTCGCGCATCTGCGGCGTGATGCTTTCGGTCAGCAGAGGCGAGTCGTAGACGGTGAGACGTGCGGGCGTAGCGGCGGTGGATTCAAAAGCTTCGCCGGAGACGCGATCCATGCGGCCGGGATTGCGCCCGAAGAGCACACAGATGTCGTCGTCGGGCCGGTCGCTTTGATGGATGCGGACCTCTTGTCCCTTGCGCTTGGAAAGGTACACCAGTTCCGAGGGCACGGCGAGGCCGGAGGATTGTTCGAGCAGCGCGCGCAGTTTTCCACGCAGAGAGCTGCCGGGAATGTAAGGCAGGCCGAAGGCGTCCTTCACCACGGGGTTATCCGCGCCGCCGATTTCCAGAGATCCTTTGCCGGCGCCGATGTGCAGGCCGGTCTGGCACGTGATGTCGCCTTCGAGAATCAGTTTTCCAATTAGCTTTAGTTCTGTTTGCGCTGTATGCGAACTCATGTAAATTGTCTTCTATTCGTTGTAGGCGACGATGGCTTCGAACAGATCGCGAAAGCGCTCGTATCCGCGCGCGTCGTTCTTGCGAGTCACTTGGAGCAGCAATTTTTCGAGCGAATCCATGCTGCGCAGCGAATGCCGCGCGATGGTGTAAGCCAGGCGCGCGCGGAGCATGACGAACTGCTGCTGGCGCTCGTTCTCCGGCGCCCGGACGGCGCGGCGGACGGCGTTGTAGAGACGGCGCAGTTGGCTCTTGGTCCCGGAATCCATGTCGCGCATGCGGCTGACGACGCCGTGCGCCTGGTTGTCCAGATAAAGCGGATCCGAGATTAACTTCTCGATATCGATTTCGGGAGGGCCTTCGAATCGTCCCCGGTCTCCGCCGCCCCGATCGCCGCGATCGCCGAAACGGCCGCCTTCGCGCCGCTCGCCTTGCGGCGGGCCTCCTCGACCTTCGCGCCCGCGGCCTTGGGGACCGCGACCCTCCGGTTTCGACTCCGGTTTCTTTGGTTCCTGCTGTGTCTCAGCCATTCCAAACCTCGTTTCTACTCTGGCCTTCCGTGGACAACCTGGCCCATTCTAACGCCACGCGGCCCGACGGCCGCAACTTCAGATTCGCGGGATTCTTGCCCACCAGGTCGGCGATCAAGCTGGTTCTTGCCTTCTGAAAATCGCGCGCGCGCGAGCTGCCCAGGATGCGATAGAGCCGGCGATGAAAGCGCCACGGCCTTTCGGCGCGTTGGGCGCGCGGACCACGCTTAGTCTCGCGATAAATCCCGCACAGGTCGCGAATATATTGGGGCGCGACGCCGAATTCCCGCACCATCGCGGTAAGTTCGTCTTTCAGTTCGGCGGCGTCCGATAGCTGCTTCCATTCGAGCGTCCGGCCGAGCAGGTAAAAGCAGTCCTTGTCGGCGGACTTCGCGACTTCGAGCCTATGTCCGGCGCGCTCGTAAACCGAGCCGAGGGGCATATCCAAATCGGGCGCCAAGGCCAGGGCCATCGTGATCGTTTTGCCTTCCTGGCCGGGAAAATCCTTAAGATGTTCTTCCGTGAAGCGGTGGAACAATCGCTCGAACTCGCGCGCCAGGCCGATCAAGGCGTCCCATGCGCCATAAACGGCGAAATCGTCGCCGCCGGTGTACAACAAATTGACCTTGCGCCAGAACTCGGGCAGAGAGCAGAGAACTTCCACCTCGCCGGCGAAGAACTGTTTATATAACATCGAAAGCTGCACGTGCTCCTCGATGCTCTGCAAGCGGCGCAAGCGAATCCCAAAGCTGTCGACATCGCCACGAAGCACTCCCCAAACCGGCCGACCCTCAGCGCGAGAGGCAAGCACTGAAGCTGTGGCGGCGGCGCGGCCATCGTCGGTGAGGGCGGTGTGGCGCGCGAGCGGCAACGAGTCGGGTGACGAACCGATATTCCAGGTGTGCTTGCCGCCGGAAGCGCTGACGCGCGCCGGATATTGCGGCGACCAGCCGAGCGCGGTGGCTTCGGGCAGCAAGCGGCTCAAATCCGCGAAGTAGCCGTCGTCGGACTCGTCTGCGGGCTGGGCTTCCATGAGACCGGTGGCCGCTAGCGGTGTGCCCTGCTTGCGCTGGAACTCGTCGTTGAGTCGCTTGCGGACTACAGTCCAATCGCCAAGATTCTCGGTAATAGCCCACAGCAGGTCCAATCGGGCGCGGCTCAACAGCCGCAGTTCGGCCCGCGCCGCGGTCAGGAATTGTTCCGACTGCGCGCGCATTTCCTGCGGGAGCACGACCAGAAACTGATCGCCGCCGCTCGATCCGAGCAGCATTTTCGAGAGTCCCAATTCCTCGATCAAGGCCCGAGGCAGGACCTCGCTTAGAAGACTCGCCCAGCGCAAGCGACCGGTGAAGCGCGACTCCTCCTGGTCGCCTGCCAGCAAGAAGTCGTTCGTTCCCAAAATCTTGCCTTGTAACAGGATCTGAACGGACATGTGAAGTATTAGCGAAAGCTCAAATGTACCACGCGCGGAAGGCCGGGTGGCTCTGGGTCACAGCGTTTTCCAACATTACCGGAGCTCGGTTCGGACCTCGATGTTCACCCCCGATGTCCAGCCCGTGGATGAGCGCATGGTCACCGGATCCTAGTGCAGCCGACTCTTTAGTGTCGCCCGTCCCGCACCGTCTGGAGAAATGTTGTAACCTCGCGGAGTGTGTCGGCATCGTGACCGACCAAGGCATGACCGCCGGTTGGAAAGATGACGGCCCTGCCGGCGTGCACGCTGGCGGCAATATTTCTCGCCCGACTCGCTGTGCCGAAGCTATCGTCTTCAGCGCTAATTGTCAGGACTGGGCAGTCGATTTTCTCGATCGTATACGGCTCGTGCGTGGCAGCAGTCTTTATGTCAAACCGCATCCCTTCGACGCGCGCGCTTACCGGCAGAATGTGTTCCAGAATTTGCTGCACTCGCGCCTTTTCGCTGGGCTCGGCTGCGCGCAAAACGGCGCTGTCGGTTCCCAGCATCGCCCGAGTCATGCCGCCAGGCAT
>JBEKHQ010000673.1:0-2971 GCA_050012195.1 Bryobacteraceae bacterium
ATCCTGATAAAGTATACACCGCCTCAAGCCAGGGAGATGTATTGGAACGTCTGGCTCCTCCGCAACAATACTAGAGGTACTAGATGAATCCGCCGATCTACAATCGTTTCAAGGCCCGCTGGCCCTGACGGACTGCAAGTCTTCGGTCTTGTCGTCCCAGCGGAACGAGCAGGGTTGGCCGGACGGAGCGGGCAGGTTGGGTTGCCGCTCCATGTCGATGCAGGCGGAGAGTCCGTTCGCAAAGAAGTAGACGCCGTTCAAGATCGCGGGCAGTCCCGGGATCGTGATTTGATCGGATGGGCCGGTGGCGCAGGCCGCGACTGCTCGGCAGACCGACTTCGTCTTTTGGGAAGCGCGTTCCCACGCCGTCAAATTCTGCTCTAGCGCGGCAAGATTGAAACCGAGGACCGCCAGCATGAACGCCCATCGGAGCGCTGGTTTGGCGGCCGACGCGAACGCCGCTAGCAGCAGCGCGAAGCCTACGGACGGCAGGTATAGCAATCGAGCCTTTTGCAGATCGGCGCCGATCAGCAATTGCTGGAGCGGAGGTAACGCCGCTGTCAGGAGCAATCCGAACGATACTAACACCATGCCTCGGTCAGTTCGGATTTTCGCCAGGGCTAGTGCCATGATCGCTACGAACACGAGCGTTGCCGCGCCGAGCAGCAGGCCCGGTTCCAAAGCCCAGTCGATAGGGAAGAACAGGACCGCCCATAAGCGCAGCGCCAGGGTCTTCGAAACGGAAGCGATGCTGAGCGAAAAAGCCTGAGCTTGTCCTTGTTTGGTCAGGTAGCCGCCGATGCCGCCCACCAGGATCCAGCGGAGGAAGAACGCGCCTGCCGTCAACAAGAAGTACGGCGCCAGTGTCAGAACGCGCTTGCGCCAAGACTCGGGCCGATAAAGAACAAGGACCGCGAGCATCAGAGGGAATGCGTAGGCCGATTCCTTGCAAAACAAGCCGAGTAGCATGGATGCGATGGACGCGCACCGATAGATCGGCGCGTCCGAGCGGAGGAAGAGCACTAGCCCGAACAGAACGAAGAATGTCGCGAGCAGATCGAAGCGGCCGGTGATCCAGACCACCGTTTCTGGCCGGCTGCCATGCACCGCGAACAAGGCCGAAGCAAACCACGCCGGCAGGCGAGCCATGCCGATTCCGCGCGCAAGCAGGAACACGAGGCACGAGTTCAGCATGTGAATCGCGAGACCCACCCAATGCCAACGCTCGGGATCGTGGGACGCCCAGGGGACCGTCCAGGCGAGCGACACGTAGGTCAGCGGCCGGTAGAAGCCGTCGCCGCCGCCGGCGGTGAGCACTTGCCGGTAACTTCTGTGAATCTCGAGCGCGTGGCGAAGGATGAGAAAGTCGTCGGAAAGGAAATAGAAGCTGGTGGAACGCCAGAAGACGGCCGCAGTCGAGAGAACGACGACAGCAATGGCGAAGGCATCGGTTCGAGTAAGCGCCAAGTCAGGTTTGCTCGCGGACTGACGCGCGCGGGTTCCCATCAGCAGAAGCAGCACGGCCGAGAGTCCGAAGAAGCTTTCCACGTTGAGCGGGGAACGGACGTGCACCGGCGATTCCAGCGGCCCGAGGAGCGCTCGGGCGGCGATCAAAGATCCGGAAACCACAAGGACGAAGAGCAGCGACCAAAACGGAAGCCTAACGGTCATCGCAGCCTTCGGGAGGCCCCAGCACGATGGCTCGCGCAACTCGCGCGGCGTCCGCGTCAATGTTCATCGAACCGCTGAGCACATACAGGGGGCGCGACCGCGCTTCTTCATAGATGTGCGCGATGTATTGGCCCAGGATGCCGAGGCACAGCAGGGTCATGCCGAAGAAGAAGCATTGCAGAAAGACGATTGACGTCCAACCCTGGACGACGTCTTTCTTGACGAACTTGGCATAGCCGGCGTACAGAAAATAGAGCACCGCGATTCCGCTGGCGAAAAAGCCGGCGACGATGCTGAGACGAAGGGGGAGCGAGGACAGGGAAGTGATCGCGACCCAGGACAGCCGGGCCATTTTCGTCCAGGGATATTTGGTCGATCCCGCGCGGCGCGCCCGTCGATGGAACGGCAGCAAGGTCTCGCGCAAGCCCATCCACCCCACCAGGCCGCGGACAAATCGCCGCTGCTCGCGGAATTGCCGCAAAGCGAGGACTGCCCGGCGGCTGAGCAAGCGAAAATCGCCGACTTCGGGAGAGATCTGGCTCTCGGTCAGCTTGTTGATCAACCAATAAAACAGGGAGGCGGTTCTGCGCTTGAGCCAGGAGTCACCCTGGCGCGAGATACGCTGGGGAGAGACGATATCGTATCCATCGCGATAGAGCCGGATCATCTCCGGCAGCAGCTCCGGAGGATCTTGCAGATCGCCGTCCATGATGACCACCGCGTCGCCGCTCGAAAAATCGAGTGCGGCGGTTAGGGCTACCTGGTGTCCGAAGTTCCGGGAGAGGCTTAAAACCTTGATCCTAGGATCGGCGGAAGCCTCGCGAGTCAGAATCGCCAGCGTCTCGTCTTCGCTGCCGTCGTTGACGAACAGGATCTCGTAATCGCAATCGAGCGTTTGGAGGACGGTGCGAAGTTCGGCGATGAGGGGCGGCAGGCTTTCCGCTTCGTTGAAGAGCGGAATTGCCACCGATAGTTTCATAAGGCGCCGGGGCCTAGTTTATCAGGGGTTCGCGCGCGGCGCGCGGCGGGCTACCACATCCGCCCGTTGGGCATCCAGCCGCGCGAAACGTAATCGATGAAGAACTGTCCCAGCAGCAGGATCATCCAAAAGAATCCGCCAGCGGCGAACAACTTGGTCAGAGCGCTGTCGGCTTTGAGGTTCATGAAAATCATGATTACCAGCATCATCTTGAAGAAAGCGATGAGCAAGGCCACCACGATGTTCCACGCGCCCAGCTCGATCTGCGCGACGTAGTAGGTGACAAACGTCATGACCGTCAAGATCGCCCAGACGATAACG
>JBEKHQ010000674.1:0-2968 GCA_050012195.1 Bryobacteraceae bacterium
GCCGTCGGGGTAGTGTCGGCCGCGCTCAGAAGAATCGAGCGCCCCAATAAATATAGAACAACGACCGAAGTGCAAATCACCTATATTCCTCGAAGGAGTAGTGCGCGGGAGCAATAAAAAATTCTCACGACGCTTCCGATGGAGGTGTGTGAAGAAACTTTTCCTGACTCTCAGTTTGCTGGCGGGTTTGGCGAATGCTCAGCCGGCGTTTCGCCTTAAGGGATGGCAGCGGGACGCTCACGGGCGAGACCACGCGCCGGGCATCCCACATCAGTCGCGCATTCCTGGCCGATCACATTGGCTGGTGCAGTTTGCCGGCAACCCGAACAACGATCAGGTGGCTGCGCTGTCCCAGCGCGGTATCAAGGTTCTGTCGTATGTTCCCGAGGCCGGGCTTTCGATATCCGCGTGGGACGACACCCAGTTTGACGGCCTGGGTATCCAGTGGGTCGGCCAAATCCAAGCGTCCGAAAAAATAAGCCCCGCGCTGACTGGAGCCTTGGCGGCCGCTGGCCCGCTCTCCGTGTTAGTGGAATTTTACCCGGACGTCGATCCAAGCGATGCCGCAGCCATTGCGGGCGCCGCCGGATTGGTGATTGCGTCCAACCCGGACTTGCTCGCGGATCACCTGCTGGTTTCCGGGACCCCAGATCAAATACGCGCGCTTGCGGATTGGGACGAAGTGTCCTACATTTTTCCCGCATCTTCCGATCTGCTCGCCGGCAATCCGGTGCACGGCTGCGTGGCCGCATTGACCAGCGTCGGTCCAGTGGGTCAATCGGTGCCTTTGGTGGGCGCTTGGAACGGGACGCTGCTTCAATCCGTGGACCTTAAATATGCTTTCGTCCAGTTGACCGACGCGTTGCCAGCCGATTCGGTGCAGTCCGAGATCGTGCGCGCGTTTAACGAGTGGAACAAGTACGTGCAGGTAAGTTTCACACCCACCAGCGATGCCACGGGAGACCAGACCATCGCTGTGCTATTCGCCAGCGGCGCGCACGGAGACGGATATCCGTTCGTCCCGGCGGTGCTGGCGCATACGTTTTATCCCTATCCGGTCAATCCGGAGCCGATCGCCGGCGATATGCATTTCGACGACGTCGAAAATTGGAAGATCGGCGCGGATGTTGACGTGTTTAGCATCGCGCTGCATGAGGCCGGCCACGCGCTGGGGCTGGGTCATTCCGACAACCCTAACGCGGTGATGTACCCCTACTATCACATGCACACGGCGCTATCGCAGGATGACATTTCCGCCGTACAGCAGTTATACGCCGCGCAGACTTCGCCGCCCAGCGCCACCCAGCCTCCAGCCTCGCCGGCGCCGGCCGTTCCGCCGGTGCTGGTGGTTCAAACGCCCGCCAGCCCCACCACGGCTTCTACGATCTCCATCAGTGGCGCGGTCTCCGGCGGCGTCGGAACGGTGCAAGTAAGCTGGGTCAGCAATCAGGGATTTTCGGGCGTGGCGCAAGGCTCGCCGAATTGGACGATCGCCGTTGTTCCCCTGAACGTGGGGGCCAACGTGATTACCATCACCGCCCGCGATAGCAGCGGGAACCAGGCTGCGCAAAGCGTGACCGTTACCGAGCAGCAGGCCACTGCTCCGCCGCCCAGCACGCCGCCCCCTCCGAGCAACCCGCCAGGCGCGCCCGACACCACGCCGCCATCGTTATCCATCGTCTCGCCGGCTAACAATACCGTGTCCACCTCGGCCAGCTCTATCGTGGTCAGCGGGACTGCCAGCGACAACGTCGGCGTAACACAGGTCACCTGGTCCAGTTCCACCGGCGGTTCGGGAACCGCAACGGGCACTACAAACTGGGCCACTCCGCCTATTCCGCTCTACGAAGGAACCACCACCATCGTGATCAATGCCTATGACGCGGCGGGAAACAGCAGCTGGCGATCGATAGTCGTTACCCGGGGATAGTTTATGCGGCAGTAACGCCGGGGCTCGCGATCAGCTCCGCCAACCGCGATCCAGGCATGAGGATGGTCTCGTCCCGCTCCGGCCCTGTGGAGATGCAGCCGACCTCGACGCCTGTCCGTTCGCTCAGGTAGCTCAGGTAGTCCACCGCGCGCCTCGGAAGCTCTTCGTAGCGCGTCAGGCCGCGTGTGACGGACTTCCAACCGGGCAGCTTCTCGAAAACCGGCTCGACGGCTTCCAATGCGCGAAAAGTCGCGGGCATGGTCTTGGTCCCTCGATATTCGGTGCAGACCTGGATCTCGTCGAACTGATCCAGCACATCCAGCTTGGTGATCACCAGGCTGCTGAATCCGTTGATCATCGCGGTGTAGCGCAACAACGGCACGTCGAACCATCCGCAGCGGCGAGGCCGTCCCGTGACGGCGCCGAACTCGTTGCCCGCTTTCCGGATCCGTTCGCCTTCCTCGCCTTCGAGTTCGGTGGGAAAAGGCCCGCTGCCTACGCGCGTCGTATAGGCTTTCGATACCCCGATCACGCCGTGGATCGACGTGGGCGGAACCCCGGCGCCGGTACACGCTCCCCCGGCCGTCGCGCTCGACGATGTGACGAACGGGTACGTGCCGTGATCCACGTCCAGCATGGTTCCTTGCGCGCCCTCGAACAGCACCCGCTTGCCGGCGCGAATCGCGTCGTTCAGTAGCTGCGACGTATCGCAGACCATGGGGCGAATCCGCGCCGCCATTTTCAAATATTCGTCGCGGATCTTCTCGTAGTCGATGGTCTCCTCGATCCCGAAGGTCAGTGCCAGGAGTTGCTTGTCTTCCGCCAGCGCCGAATAGAGCGCGCAAAAGCTATCCGGTTCGTAAAGGTCCGCGATGCGAATGCCTCGACGGCCGATTTTGTCCTCGTAACAGGGACCGATGCCGCGCGACGTGGTTCCGATGGGCACCCGGTCCTGGCGTCCCTCCGACATCTTTTCCACGATCCGGTGAAAAGGGAAAATCACGTGGGCGCGGTTGCTGATGGCGAGTTGGCGCTCGA
>JBEKHQ010000675.1:0-2966 GCA_050012195.1 Bryobacteraceae bacterium
TCTCGGCGAAGTTGTGCTCGACGACGGCAATTCGCATCTCGACGTCACCACCGATTTGCAGGCCTTTGCCTTGATCGTGACCGCCGAGCCTTACTTCGGAGTCTCACAGCCCAGCGACGTGGTGGTGATGGAAAACATTATCCGCGAAGACACTGTCGGAAAAGTTGAACAAATGAGCGTCAAGTACGACCTGCTGAAGCGTGGCGCCTACGTGATGTTCGCTCCCCCCGGCAGGTTCCACGCGGTAAAGACGGACAAGAAAGTCCCGTTGCAGTTGCTCGAGGCTGAGAATGCGGTCGAGATCGCGCAGCTTGTCAACGCGGATAAGTATGCGTCCGATACGTTCAATAATGCATCGGACCTGCTACGCCAGGCCGAAGCTTACCAGGAGCGCAAGAACGTGGGATCGAAGCCCGTCATCATGACGTCCCGCGAGGCGGTCCAAGCAGCGGAGACGTCGCGTTTGCTGGCCATCAAGCGCCAGGATGACGAGCGCATCGCGCGCGAAAAACAACAAGCGGCCGATCGCGAAGCGGCGGCGCGGGCTCAGGCCGATGAAAGCGCCCGCCAGAAGGCGATGGCGGACCTGCAGGCAGCCGAATCCGCGCGCCAGGCCGAGGCGGAAGCTCGCCGCGCAGCCGAGGCGAAAGCGGCTGCCGAGACGGCTCGCGCCGCAGAAGACGCCGAACGTTTGCAAGCCCAGCAAGCGCAAGCCGCCGCCCTGGACCAGCAGCGCCAGGCCGAACAAGCGCGCCTGATGCAGCAACAGGCCGAGCTAAAGGCGCAGGAAGCGGACCGTCTGCGTTCTCAAGCCGAACAGGCCCAGCTTCAATTGCGCCAGCAATTGCTGCAGCAGTTCAATTTGATCCTCGAAACGCGGGACACCGCGCGCGGGCTCATCGTGAATATGTCGGATGTATTGTTCGACTTCAACAAATACACGCTCCGCCCGGCCGCCCGCGAGAAGCTGGCGAAAATCTCCGGGATTATTCTCTCGCATCCAGGCCTGCGCCTCGAAGTGGATGGATACACCGACAGCGTTGGGGGCGACGCATATAACCAGAAGCTCTCCGAGCAACGCGCCGATTCGGTGCGCGATTACCTTACCGGTCAGGGACTCCCCGGCGAGGGCCTGACCGCGATGGGATTCGGCAAGGATAATCCTGTGGCGCCCAACGACACCGCCGCCGGCCGTCAGAAGAACCGCCGAGTGGAACTGGTGGTTTCGGGTGACATTATAGGAACACCCATCGGGCCTTCCAAGACGGGACCATAGACGCAGCGGATCGCGACCGGTAGGGCCGGCGTGATAAAGTTTCGGAATGCGATGGTTCTGCTTCCTTTCGGCTGCCCTTGCGTTCGCGCAGACTCAGCCTCCGAACGCCGCCGACACAATACTGGTAAACGGAAAAATCATCACCGCCGACGCGAGCGATTCCATTGCCGAAGCCGTCGCCATCAAAGCCGGCAAGATCCTGACCGTCGGCACGAAGGCCGCGGTCTTACGCACCCGGGGCTCGACCACTCATGTAATCGATCTGCATGGACGCACCGCGACTCCGGGCCTGATCGATACCCACCTTCACTTCCAGGAAGTGGACACTATCTACGCGATCGAGCTAAGCGGGGTGCGCAACGTCGCCGAAGTGGTTCAGAAGGTTCGCGAGCGCGTGGCGAAAGCAAAGCCCGGCGAATGGATATCGGGCAGCGGCTGGGACGAAGGCAAACTGGCGGAACGCCGCTACATCTACGCTTCCGATCTCGATTCGGTCGCGCCCAACAATCCCGTCTGGTTGGAGCACACCACCGGGCATTACGGCGTCGGCAACAGCGCGGCGCTCAAGCTGGCTCACATCGACGCCACGACCAAAGATCCGCCCGCCGGAACCATCGACCACGACGCCTCGGGCCGGCCCAACGGAGTTCTCAAGGAAGAAGCCGCGACGACGCTGGTCACTCGCCTGATTCCGCCCTATTCGCACGATCAGATGCGCGAAGGTCTGTTGAAGATGATCGCCGACTGTAATCGCGAGGGCATGACGGCGGCAAAAAATCCGGGCATGGGACCCGCGGATTGGGCGTTGTATCGCGAGCTGCGGGATCAGGACAAGATCACCGTCCACTTGTTCGCTCTATGGTCGGGCGGACGAACGCTGGCGTCCACTCGCGCGGCGATCGAACAAATCCAGGCGCTGCCGAAGCCGACCTCTCCCCTGGCCGACGACGTGCTGATCTCCGGCGGCGTCAAGCTCTTCATGGACGGCAGCGGCGGCGCGCGTACCGCGTGGATGTACGACGACTGGAACAAGAACCGCAACGACACCGACGCCGGCAATCACGGCTATCCCACCACCGAGCCCGAAGTCTACCGCGCACAGGTCCACCTGATTCACAATGCCGGCATTCACGTCAGTACGCACGCCATCGGAGATCGTGCGATTGATTGGGTAGTGGATAGCTACGCCGAGGCGTTGAAGGATAATCCAACCATCGGCTTGCGTCACGGCGTCATTCACGCCAACATTCCCACCGATCACGCCATCGCCACGATGGCCGCGCTCGAGAAGCAGTACGACGCAGGCTATCCGGAAGTCCAACCGGGATTCACCTGGTGGATCGGCGACACCTACGCGGGCAACTTCGGACCGGCTCGCTCGCTGCGACTGGTCCCGCTTCGGACTTTTCAAACGCACGGGATCGTGTGGGCGGGCGGTTCGGATTATCCTGTGACACCATTCCCCGCCCGCTACGGCATCTGGTCTTCCGTGGTTCGCAAGGCGCTGAAGGGAACCTACGGCGAGCAACCGTTCGGAACCAAGGAAGCGGTGGATGTTCACACCGCGTTGCGGTCGTACACATTGTGGGCGGCGCATCAGCTATTTTTGGAAAAGCAGATCGGGTCGCTCGAACCGGGCAAAGACGCGGACATCGCGGTTTGGGATCGCGACTTTTACACCGTCGCACCG
>JBEKHQ010000676.1:0-2965 GCA_050012195.1 Bryobacteraceae bacterium
ATTCGCGCGGCCCTGTGCTATGATAAAGCTTCCCCCAGGAACAGCCAGGAACATACTGATTCTACTGTAGTTATATTGGTTGGCGAGGAGCCGGATCAAGTGGTCGCCCCCATCGGAGAACAAGCCGTCAACGCCATCGCCGGTCTCATCGACCACACCTTGCTCCGCCCCGACGCCACGCGCGACGACATCGTTAAGATCTGCCGTGAAGCCCGGCAATACAACTTCGCGAGCGTTTGCGTGAATCCTTACTGGGCGCCCCTCGTGGCCGCCGAACTCGCCGGATCGCGCGTGAAGGTTTGCTGCGTGGTCGGCTTCCCCTTGGGCGCCACCTCCACCGAGGCCAAGGTCGCCGAAACCGAGGCCGCTCTCCGCGTCGGCGCTCAGGAAATCGATATGGTTCAAAACGTCGGCGCTCTTCGCGGCGGCGATCACGATGCCGTTCGGTCCGACATCCGAGCGGTGGTCGCGGTCGCTCACCGCGGCGGCGCAATCGTCAAGGTAATTCTCGAAACCGCGCTGCTCGACGACCATCAAAAGGTGACCGCTTGCCTGCTGGCGAAAATGGCCAAAGCCGATTTCGTCAAAACATCCACTGGCTTCGGCCCCGCGGGCGCAACGGCGCACGATGTCGAGTTGATGCGCAAGACGGTCGGCCCGAACATGGGCGTCAAGGCATCGGGTGGCATCCGCACGCTCGAAGACTTCAAAAAAATGACTGCCGCCGGAGCCACCCGCATCGGCGCCAGCGCCGGCGTCAAGATCGTGGAAGCCTGCGCGGGTTCGCAAAAGGAGACCGCCGCGCCACAGGAGACCGATTCCGGCTACTAGCCTCATGGGCGCCGCCACTCGCAAATCCGCCGTCCGCTTCCACGAGCGCGCCGAACTGCTCGACTTCCTGCTGGACGTCGCCGCCGCTACTTCGGAGACGCTCGACCTCGACCGCATTCTCGCCAACGTCGCCTCCATCGTGAAAGACGTCATCCCCTACGACTTGTTCGCCATCCTGCTGTACAGCGAGCGCCAAGGCGGGCTCGGCATTCGTTACTCCATCGGCCATCGCGAAGAGGTGGTCCGCAACCTGATCATCCCGCTCGGAGAGGGCATCACCGGCCTGGCTGCTTCCACCCACCAACCCATCCTGGTCGGCGACGTTCGCAGCGACCCGCGCTATCTCACCGCCCTCGATGTCGTGAAATCCGAACTGGCCGTCCCCATGGTGGCCCGCGGTAAATTGGTGGGCGTCATCGATCTGCAATCCACTCGCCTGGACGCCTACCGCGAGGCCGACCGCGCCCTGCTCCAGTTGATCGCTTCGCGCGTCGGCGTCTCCATCGACAACGCGCGCTTGTACCGCCGCGCGGATCGCCAGAATCGCACCCTGAAAACGCTGGCGCGCCTGTCCCAGGAATTCAGCTCCATTCTGGATCTCGACGAGCTGCTCGGCACCATCGCCAAAACCACTCACGCGCTGGTTGCCTTCGATGCTTTCAGCATTCTTCTGCTCGATTCGGAGCGGCGCGTGCTGATCCATCGTTTCAGCGAACGTTACGATCAGCGCGTCGACCTCAACAACATCCCCGTGGGCAAGGGCATCACCGGCGCGGCCGCCGAATCCCGCGAGATCGTGCGCGTAGCCGACACCGCCGCCGATCCGCGTTACATCGCCTCGCATCCCGACATCCGCTCGGAAATCGCCGTGCCGCTGATGGTCCAGGACCGCGTGGTCGGAGTGATGGATCTCGAAAGCGAGCGCATGGGCTATTTCACCGAAGAGCACGCCCGCTTGCTCTCTTTTCTCGCGCCGCAGATCGCCAGTTCGGTAGAGAACGCGCGATTGTACGAAGAGCTGGCCCAGCGCGAGCAACGCATGGATCAGGATTTGAAGGCCGCCCGCAATCTCCAGTCCGTGCTGTTGCTGCGCGACGCGCCCGAGATCGAGGGCCTGGAGATCGCCATCCGTTCGCGCTCGGCTCGTGAGATCACCGGCGACGTTTACGATGTCTTCGAGCATGGCAGCGACTACGCCGTTTTCGCGTTCGGCGATGTGAGCGGAAAAGGAGCGGCCGCAGCGCTGTATGGCGCCATGGTGGGCGGCCTGCTTCGTACCCTCGCCCATCGCAAGCGCAGCCCCGCGGAACTACTCAAGCTTCTCAACAACGTGCTGCGCGAGCGCGCCGTGGAAGCTCGCTACGTCACTCTCATGGTCCTGGTTTGGGAACGCGAGCGCCGGCGCTTCGTTATGGCCAACGCGGGCGCCGAACCTCCGCTCATCTGCCGCCAGGGCGAGATCCTGAAACCGCACGTCGAGGGTGTTCCGGCGGGCTTGTTGGACGACCGCGAATACGAGGAGCGCGTCTTCGACGTCCAATCCGGCGATCTGTTCCTGCTTTTTTCCGACGGCATCACCGATCAGACCAATCCAAACGAAGAAGAGTACGGCCGCGGCCATCTCGTCCGTTCGCTGCGCAGGCTGTGCGGGCGGCATCCGGAAGAGGTGGCGGACGAGATTCTCGCCGATCTCGATAAGTTCTCCGGCGGCGCCGCGCGGCAGGACGACCAAACATTGATCGTGCTGCGAGTCCGCTGATGCCTTATCGCGACCAGACGCTGTACATGGAAGAGACGCCCCTGGCCGACGTCGCACGGCGCGAAGGCACGCCCAGCTACGTCTATTCGCGCGCCGGCATTCTCGAACGGCTGCAAGCGTACCAGCGGGCTTTCGGCGAGGTTCCGCACAAAGTCTGCTACGCCGTCAAAGCGAACGCGAATCTCGCGATCCTCAAGCTGCTGGCCGAAGCGGGCGCGGGTTTCGACATCGTCTCCGGCGGCGAATTGTTCCGCGTTCTGAAAGCCGGCGCCGATCCCCAATCTGTGATTTTTTCCGGCGTCGGGAAAACCGCGCAAGAGCTGGACTACGCCCTCGAGCACGACGTACGAAGCTTCAACTGCGAGTCCGAGCCGG
>JBEKHQ010000677.1:0-2963 GCA_050012195.1 Bryobacteraceae bacterium
GCCGAGTCATCGGCGTGTAGAGAGGCCGGCGCCGTAAACGCGATAATACCTGCCAGAATCACAACGGCAGCCGACAGCAAGGTAATCCTTTTCATAGTGGCTCCTCCTTCAGGAAGACTACGCTGCACTATTGTGCCCGATTAACGAGTCAGCGGAATCGCCTGATGGAAGGGTTTTCGAGTAACCAGTTTAGTTGGACGCGAGCATACCCTGTTCGTGGTATACACATCCGAGTGGAGAGGACTGAATCCAGGCTGCGAACGATAAAGGCAAGGTGCTGGGGTTGAGGGATCGCAAAAACTCGCGCTCCCCTTGCATCTCACATCGAGCTTAAGCGAATCCCCGACGGGTTGCGCGACGCGCTTACGGGAACCGCCCCCCCCAGCTATTGCTTTTCGATCCGCATGCCGTAGAACGAGCGCCAGACGAAGAAGACGGAAACCAGGAAGAACAGCGCCGCGAGGATGTTCGTAAAGGTCGGGCCTTGGTCGTTGGTGAGCGATACCGCTAGCTGCACCGCCAGCAATCCGAAGAGCGTGGTGAACTTGATGATCGGATTCAGCGCCACCGAAGAAGTATCTTTGAACGGATCGCCGACCGTATCGCCCACAACCGTGGCGTCGTGGAGCGGAGTGCCCTTGGCCTTCAGTTGGGTCTCGACAATTTTCTTCGCGTTGTCCCAAGCGCCGCCCGCGTCGGCCATGAAGATGGCCTGGTAAAGTCCGAACAGCGCGATCGAGAGCAGATAGCCGATGAAGAAGAACGGTTCGATGAACGCGAAGGCGAGCGTGGCGAAGAACACCGTCAGAAAGATGTTGAACATGCCCTTCTGCGCGTACTGCGTGCAGATCTCTACCACTTTTTTGCTGTCCGTAACCGAGGCCTTAGTGGCGCTTTCCAGGTGGATGTTGGCCTTGATAAACTCGACCGCGCGATACGCGCCCGTGGTGACGGCCTGGATGGAAGCGCCGGTGAACCAATAGATGATGGCGCCGCCGGTGATGAGCCCGAGCAGGAATGGCGGATGCAGAATCGAGAGATTGGCCAACAAATCGGGCTGCAGGCCCTTGGTCAGCGCGACGATGATCGAGAAGATCATGGTGGTGGCGCCTACTACCGCCGTGCCGATCAGCACCGGCTTCGCGGTGGCTTTAAACGTATTGCCCGCGCCGTCGTTCTCTTCCAGATTCTCTTTACCCTTTTCGAAATCCGGCGTGAATCCGAAATCCTTCTTCACCTCGGCGGCGATGCCCGGGATTTGCTCGATGGTCGAAAGTTCGAAAACGGATTGGGCGTTGTCGGTGACGGGTCCGTAGGAATCGACGGCGATGGTCACCGGCCCCATGCCTAAAAATCCGAAGGCCACCAGACCGAAGGCGAAGACCGCGGGCGCCATCATCAAGCTGGAGAGTCCATAAGTGCTGATCCAATAGGCGATGCTCATCAGGGCGGTCATCGCGAGACCCAGCCAGTAGGCGCTGAAGTTGCCGGCCACCAAGCCGGACAAAATGTTGAGGGACGCGCCGCCTTCGCGCGAGGAGGTAACAACCTCGAGCACGTGCGCCGAGTTCATGGACGTAAAGACCTTCACCAGTTCCGGTATGACGGCGCCGGCGAGCGTGCCGCAAGTGATGACCGAGGAAAGCTTCCACCACAACGTGGTGTCGCCTCCCAGGATGGGAATCATTTGGCTCGAAACCAGGTAGGTCAATCCGATCGAAATCAGCGAGGTCAGCCAGACCAGCGATGTGAGCGGCGCCTCGAAGTCCATCTTGGCGACATCTTTGTATCGGCTGGTAGCCCAAGCGTCGTTGATGAAGTAGGAGATTCCCGACGAGATCACCATCATGACGCGCATGACGAAGATCCAGACCAGAAGCTGCACCTGGACCAGCGGATCGTGGACCGCCAGCAGGATAAACGTGATCAGCGCGACGCCGGTGACGCCGTAGGTTTCGAATCCATCCGCGCTGGGGCCGACGGAATCGCCCGCATTGTCGCCGGTGCAATCGGCGATGACGCCTGGGTTGCGCGCGTCGTCTTCCTTGATCTTGAACACGATCTTCATCAGGTCGGCGCCGATGTCGGCGATCTTGGTGAAGATGCCGCCGGCGACGCGCAACGCCGCCGCGCCAAGCGACTCGCCGATCGCAAATCCGATAAAACAGGGGCCGGCGTAATCGCCGGGGACGAACAGCAGGATGAACAGCATGATCACCAGCTCGATGCTGATCAGCATCATGCCGATGCTCATGCCCGCTTTAAGCGGAATGTGGTTGCAGGGATAAGCTTTGCCCGTGAGGCTGGCGAAGGCGGTACGGGAGTTGGCGAACGTATTAACGCGGATGCCGAACCAGGCGACGCCATAACTGCCCGCGATGCCGACCACGCTGAACAGGAGAATTATGGCCACTTTCAGCGCTTCCATGTGTTGCAGCACGGCGAAGTAGAACAAGATGATGGCGCCGATGAAGACCTCGAGAATCAGCAGAAACTTGCCTTGCGTGATCAGATAGGTCTTGCAGGTTTCGTAGATGAGCTCGGAGATTTCGAGCATGGATCGGTGCACCGGCAAGTTGCGCAGTTGGGTATAAGTGAGAAAGCCGAACAGCAGTCCCAAGGCGCAAACTCCGAGGCCCCACATCAGGAGCGAGCGGCCGTTGATGCCGCCGAGGAATGTGGCTTGCGACAGATCAGGAAGAATCAGGTGAGCTTCGCCGGCTGCTTCCTGAGCTTGGGCCCGGACGGGACTGGGCAAGCTGAGCAATAGCAGGGCCGCGAACAGCAGCGGCAAAACCAGCAAAGCGGCGCGCCGGAACGAGGGCACACGGGCGGTCAACATTCGAACGAATCCTCCTGAGGTTTTCGGAAAGTCCCCCGGTTTGGGGCACCCACATCAGACGGGTATTGCAGCAGCCTGAATACCTGCGATCACGATACCGCACTACGGGTTCGAGGCGCAA
>JBEKHQ010000678.1:0-2955 GCA_050012195.1 Bryobacteraceae bacterium
CGACGAGGAAATTCACGAGTACGCGTGCAGCGAGAACAACGTGGATCGCGACCATTTGGGATTCGGGCCGGGACCGATTTTGCCGGACGGATCGCGCGGCTTTGAAGATCTGAAACCGCTGCCTCCGCCGCTGCCGCAAAAGTGACACGCGGCCACCGAATCACTCCACCGATGCGTTCGGATCAATTTGCCGGATCGGCAAGTCCCAATGGACTTCGGTGAGATCCCAGCGCCGGGTTTCCTCCCGCTTTAAGGTTGCCTGATCCGGAAACAACTGTTTTTCGAGCGCTCCTCCGCCGGAGGAAGACGCTACATCCTTGTAGTAGATGATTATGCGGAAGTCCCATCGGCGGTCTTCGCTGGTGTGCAGGCCTGGGCGGAAGACCTCATACCGCAGAACGCTTCCATTTTCTTTCTCCTTGTTGAGCACCGCGATCTGATATTTCTGGAAAATCTTCCAGAATTCATCCGTGTGCCCGAACTTCACCTTGTACACCCATTCCACGATGTACGGAGACGGGGGCTGCGCGCGAGTCGCGGGTGGAAACGCGCCGAGCAGCAAAAGCCCAAGGGGCAGAATGGCAAGTTTGCGGATTGCACGGGACATGGTTGGCATAGGTTGTTTCTCCATTAGTTGGTCAGGGGCCATAGGGCCGCGCTCATGGCAGGAGACCGATGTTCTCGATCAAGCAATTCTCCTAGTTGTTGCGCGGTGTGCGCGGTGAGGCGCCGCAGCAACTCGCCAGGCGATCCGAAAGAACCAAAACAAGCGATCAATCTTCCGAGTTCCCTGCCTCCCACCACCAAGGGCGCGGTGTAAAGTCCCCGGAACGGGAACCGACGCGAGTCCAGAAACTCGGAAATCGATTCCGCCGCCAATGACGAGGCGACTCGGTGGATCGGGCGTACTACCAGGACAGACGCGCCGATTTCCCCGGCCAGAAGCGCCTGAAGCGTGTGGATCGCTTCGGCGACACTGGTGGATGCATGCCCAATTCGGCTGATTTCGAGAATGAGCTCTCTTTCGTTCCGCATGGTTGTGTAATGCTCCTTCATTGGTGAGATTCGCATCGCCGGTTCTTACCGGTCGATCGCGGGGTCAACGAGGGGACTAGCGACAACAACAGGTGATGGGGAACGAAGCCGGGCTTGCAAGCTTGTGGGTTCGATTGGTGAACATAGACAGCTCCTTATGACTGTGTGCGACCGCGATCAGAGCGGCCTAGCCAGCGAAGCAAATCACAAGGTGCCTATGGGCTGACCGAAAGTCTACTATTATGATCGACTATAGGGCACTATGAGCCTGGTGTCAATGCTTTTTGACCGTCGGCGCCAGGCACAGCAACTGACTTTATAATCAGTAGGTTGAACGTTCGATTCCTTCCGCTCACCACAACCGATAGCGAGTACATCCAAAAAGGGGGTGTAAGTCCGGCAACCCAACCTGACATTCGCAGCTCCGGTTCGCGCGCGTGAACGACTCCCCCCATATCGCTTACTCGATCTCCTGGCCGAACGCCGCCATACCTTCCGCGAGAACCGTCCGGCGGATCCTCGCCCGAGCCACATAGTTTGAACATTCCCGTGGCTTCTTGGATGGTGGAACGGACGCTCTTCCGCGCCGCGGCTCGGCGTTTTGCCGACCGATAGCACCCGTATGCGAACAACTATGTTGAACAGCACCGCGAGAACGAACATCGGGGCAAATGGGCCGGCCGAGGGTCCGTCCCTAGCGAGGAAAGATTGGCGGCATATTCGCTTTACAGGTCACAAACCGGACCGGGATTAACGACCGGCGGGCCGGCGCCTTTGACCGCCCAACCTGCGGAGCGCTACACTGAAATCCACTGCAAGACGCACCAGGAGGACGCTATGTCGCCAGATAATGGAGCAGTCGGACGCAGGGATTTCCTGAAAACCACCGGCGCCGCCGGCTTGTCGCTGAGTCTCGCGGGATCGGCTTTGGCCGCCCGCGGCGCCAAAACGAGCAACCGCGTGATCGGCGCCAATGACCGCATCAACGTCGGCGTCATCGGCGTAGGGGGGCGCGGTTCCGACGACGCGCGATCCTTCCAGCGGGTCGGCGACAAGGACAATACCTGCCAGATCGTGGCGGTTTGCGATCTGTACGAAAAGCGCAAGCGCCTGAACGCCGAAAAATTCAAGTGCGAGGGCTACCTGGATTATCGCGAGATCCTGGCGCGCGCCGACGTGGACGCCGTGGTAATCGCCACGCCCGACCATTGGCACGCCAAGATCGCCCTCGATGCCATGGATCACGGCAAGGACGTCTACCTCGAAAAGCCGATGTGCCACACCAACGAGGAAATCAAGCAGTTGGTCAACACCGTCAAGGAGACTCAGCGCGTCCTGCAGGTCGGCTCGCAGACCACTTCCGGCGACCAGTGGTGGAAGGCTCGCAAGGCGATCGCCGACGGCATGATCGGCCAGATGATCATGAGCCAGGGATCTTATCATCGCAATTCCATCGAAGGCGAGTGGAACTGGACAATCGATCCGGAAGCCGGACCCGACGGCAAGGGCGACAACTACGTCGATTGGAAGACGTGGCTTGGACCCGCGCCCAAGCGCGCCTGGGACGCGGACCGGTTTTTCCGGTTCCGCAAGTATTGGGATTATTCGGGCGGCACCGCCACCGATCTTTTCTATCACGTCGTCGCGCCGTTGAACATTTGCTGGGGCGAGGCGCAGTTCCCTTCCCGCGTGGTCGGGACCGGCGGCATTCATGTATTCAAGGATGAACGCGAGGTCCCCGATACGTTCATGCTGGTAGCCGATTATCCGGCCGGACACTCGCTGGTGCTCAGCTCGTCCATGGCGAATTCGCACCACATTCCCGGGTTGATTCGCGGGCACGAAGGCACCATCGTCATGGTGGAAAACGGGCAGTTCGAGAGCCGCGCCGACTACATCACCGTGATTCCCGAGCTGCTG
>JBEKHQ010000679.1:0-2947 GCA_050012195.1 Bryobacteraceae bacterium
AAGGGCGCCCTGGTGCGCAAGGTGATCGAAGATTGGATGCGCGATCAGTATCTGGCGCGCGGTTACTCGCTGGTCTACACCCCGCATGTGATGCGCCGCGATCTCTGGAAAACATCGGGGCACGCGAATTTCTACAGCGAAAACATGTTCACTCCCATGGAGCTGGACGACGCCGAATACCAGCTCAAGCCGATGAACTGTCCCGGCCACATTCTGATCTACGCCGACAAGCTGCGCAGCTATCGCGATCTTCCGGTGCGGCTGGGCGAACTCGGAACGGTGTATCGCTACGAGCGCTCGGGCGTGATGCACGGTTTGATGCGGGTCCGCGGATTTACGCAGGATGACGCGCACATCTTCTGCACGCCGGAGCAGATTGAAGACGAAGTGGTCAATTGCCTCCAATTCGCCATCGATGTGCTCTCGACTTTCGGCTTCGACGACTACGAGGCGGAGCTTTCCACCTGGGATGGAGGCGTGAGCGGCAAGTACGATGGCGAGGCGGCTCAATGGGAACTGGCCGAGAATGCGCTGAAACGCGCCGCCGACCGTCTCAACATCAAGGTGAAAATCAGCCCCGATGAAGCGGCGTTTTACGGACCCAAGATCGACATCAAGCTGGTGGATGCCATCGGCCGGCTTTGGCAGCTCTCGACGGTGCAGTTCGATTCGTTCCTCCCGCGCCGGTTCGGCCTCGAATACGTTGCCGAAGACGGCAAGCGGCATCAGCCTTTGATGGTCCATCGCGCGCTGTACGGGTCCATCGAACGATTTTTCGGCATCCTGGTGGAGCACTACGCGGGCGCGTTCCCGGTGTGGCTCGCGCCGCAGCAGGCTATCGTGTTGCCGATCACGGACCGGCATCTGGAATACGCGAAAAAGGTGAAGGATCGCTTGGCGGCGGCGGGTCTGCGCGCGTCGGTAGACGACCGGAGCGAGAAAGTGAACCTGAAAATTCGCGATGCGCAGTTGCAGAAGGTTCCCTACATGCTTGTGGTGGGGGATCGCGAAGCGCAGTCCGACAGCGTCTCGGTGCGCAACCGGAAACACGGCGATCTGGGCGCGCAGAAAGTGGATGAATTCCTGGCCGGAATCCAAAAGCTGATCGAGACCAAAGCCCGGACCGAATAAGTGTTCGCGCTGACGTTAGTGGCGGCGGGCCTGGTGGCCGCGTCACTGGTGTATTGTGTGCTGGTCGTCATCGCGGCGCGGAATTTTCTATCGCAACGCAGTCCCGCCGAGGATCAGCTTTCTCCGATCAGCGTGCTGAAACCGCTGGCGGGCGTTGACGCGGAACTCGAAAAGAACCTGCGGAGCTTCTTCGAGCAGGACCATCCCGAGTTCGAAATTCTGTTCGCCGTGCGCGAACCGGGCGATCCGGCGGTGCGCGTCGTCGAGGCATTGCAAGCCGAGTTTCCCGACCGCGCCGCGCGCTTGATCGTCACCGGCGAGCCGCCCTATCCGAACGCCAAAGTCTACAGCCTGGACCGTATGTTGGCGCAGGCCCGCTACGATTTGCTGGTGATGAGCGACAGCGACATTCGCGTCGGCTCCGGCTTCTTGCGATCGGTTTCCGCCGAATTCGGCGACCCCCAGGTTGCTCTGGCCACTTGCCCTTACCGCGCGGTGGCGGGACGCAGTCTGTGGTCCGGGCTGGAAGCCGAAGGCATGAACACCGAATTTCTGGCGGGACTGTTGGTGGCGCGGTTGGTGGAAGGCGTGAAGTTCGCGGTCGGCCCCACGGTGGCGGCGCGACGGCAGGCACTTCAAGCGATCGGCGGTTTTGCGACGCTGAAGGACTACCTGGCCGAAGACTTCGTGATGGGCAGATTCGCGGCCGAAGCGGGACTGGGAGTGATCCTGTCCCGCAACGTGGTGGCGCACTTCATCGGGAGCGAGGGTCCGCGAGCTAACCTGGCGCATCGCATGCGCTGGCTGCGAAGCACGCGGCGATCCCGTCCGCTTGGCTACCTCGGGCAACTTTTTACTTACCCGCTTCCGCTCGGCATTTTCCTGGTCGCCCTGCACCCGGCTTGGTGGCCCGCTCTGATTCCGGCGGCGTTATTACGCGGGCTGGCCGCCTGGGCGACCTGCCGATGGATTCTGGGCATTCGGCCGCGCTGGCTTCTGCTGGCTTTCGAGGATTTGCTTAGCTTTTTCTTCTGGCTGGTCGGATTTTTCGGGAATACGATCGTGTGGCGAGGCCGCCGCTACTATCTCTACCGAGACGGACGATTCGAACTCCGCTAGCCCAACAGGACAAGCTAAAGCATGTCCCACACTGTCCATCAAGGCTTGTGGGACATGCTTGAGCTTGTCCAGGACTTCTGCCACAGGCCGCTAGCCGTCGTCACCTGACCGTCACTTAGGACGAATCTCCAACGTCGATTTTGCGTCCACACGCTCGAATTGCATGGGAAAACTTCGGCCGCTGTAATAGGCGTCCCACTGATCCTTGTAATGCGGCGACAAGATCTGGCCGGATTCGCCGACGGTCAAATTATTCAAGGACCCATCCCAATTCGAAAGATCCGCGATGAACCGCATGGACGGACCCAAGACCAGCGTGGTCTGCTTGATGGTGGTGGTGGAGCCGCTCATCTCCACCGGCCCGATATTGAAATACCCGCCGATGAGCGGCAGTTGGCTGCCCACCGGATGCTTGATGGTCAGCTGGTTGTATTTTCCGTAATCCCAGCGCTTCACGTTGCTGCCTTGCTCGCGCCGACCGTCTGCGATTCCGGCAGCGAGCGAGCGCATCAGCAATTCGTCCTGATCTTGAAACCAGCCGCGGCCGCCGTCACTCAGGATCTTCTCAACCACCGCCGGCGCCATCTGCGATCCATATAGATCCGACTTTCCGGGGGACGCGGAGTCCACGATTCTGGTGCGCAGTTGCTGATACGCCAGCGCGATCACCATCGGCGCGGGCGTTTGCTTCTCCATC
>JBEKHQ010000680.1:0-2940 GCA_050012195.1 Bryobacteraceae bacterium
CAAACCCAATTGGACAAACGCCGCGACTATGTGGTTTATTATTTCGATCCGGCGCCCGATCCAGAATACACCAAGGAGTTTCAGAAATATCGCAAGACTCCTCTGGCGGGCGACGAGCACGCGGGCGAGCAGGAAACTTCCCGCATTCTCGCGATTCGTCCCGATCTGGTGAAACTCGATCGCGCCAATCAGGAGGACGGCAGCGATCAGAAACGCCTGGAGAGCATGCCGAACCTGTGGACCGCGGTGAGTTGGTACGCCCGCTTTCCCAATCACTATGCCGGAGTTGGCGCGGCAGCCAATGTCGAGGAAGGCAAGTTTTCAAACGAGCACATCACCAAGCTGCTCGTCGAAGCGGTCCGCAACGTCAAGAACGACCAGATCACGCCGGCCATCCAGAAAGAAAACTACGACCGACAGCTAAAATGACGATGCCGACATTTCGCGTGGGGAACGCGCCGTGCTCCTGGGGCACGCTCGAGTTTGACGAAACGCAGGGAACTCCTATCGAGTTCGGCCGGATGCTGGACGAGCTGGTCGAGACCGGCTACACAGGCACGGAATTGGGCGATTGGGGCTATATGCCGACCGATCCGGCGAAGCTTCAGAAAGAATTGTCGCGGCGAAATCTGGTGATGCTGGGCGCCTTTGTGCAGGTGGCGCTGAAGCGTCCGGAAGCGCATGAAACGGGCGTGGCACGCGCGGTCGAGACAGCCAGGTTGCTCGCCGATGTTGCCGGCGATCCCAAGCCGTTCCTCGTCCTGGCGGATGACAACGCGACCGATCCGGAGAGGACCAAGAACGCGGGCCGCATTACGCCGGAGTTGGGTTTGGGCCTGGAGGAATGGAAGCATTTCGCGAACGGCGCGACCGAGGTGGCCGAGGCCGTGTTGTCGGAGACCGGACTGCGCACCGTATTTCATCATCATTGTGCCGGGTATGTTGAGACTCCCGACGAAATCGCCCATTTTCTGGAACTGACGGATCCAAAGCTGGTCGGCCTGGTCTTCGACACCGGGCACTATGCGTACGGCGCGGGAGACTGCGCCGTCGTTGAGGGATTGCGGCGTTTTCGAGACCGTGTTTGGTATATCCATTTGAAGGATTGCCACCCAGGCGTCGCCGAACGGGCCCGCTCCGAAAAATGGGATTACTTTGAAGCGCTTCAGCACGGGGTTTTCTGCGAATTGGGTGCTGGGTGCGTGGATTTCCCCGCGGTCTTGCGATGTTTGAAAGAAACCGGGTACGCCGGTTTTACGCTGGTGGAGCAGGATGTCCTCCCGGGGATGGGCACGCCTAGGGCCAGCGCATTGCGGAATCGGCTTTATCTTCGTTCGATCGAAGACCAATAAACCCGAACTTTCGGGATAGTTACTTCGTCTTTTGGCCGATGCCGGGATAAACCCCTTCCACGGTCTTGCCATCCCGCACGACGAAGGCGCCGTTCACCAGCACGTCTAGAATGCCGGCGGAGTTTTGAGCCGGATTCTCGAACGTGGCCTTGTCGATGACGTGTTCGGGATCGAAGACGGTGATGTCAGCATCGGCGCCGACGCGGATGCGTCCCTTGTTGTGCATCGCCGGGACCGAAGCCTCCAGCCGCTGGGCGGGCATCAGAGTCATCCTTCGCAGCGCATCCATTAATGGAAGCACCTTTTCCTCGCGTACGTATAGCCCGAGGACGCGGGCGAACGTACCAGCGCTACGCGGGTGACCCTGGCCATTCACCAGATGTCCGTCGCTGGCGAACATTACTATCGGGTTCGTAAGCCCCAGTCGAAGGGCTTCCGGGGGAATGGTGTGCGCGATCACCGCCCCGCCTTGCTTGCGGTAGCGCGCGAACGATTCGGCAGTCAAGCGCTCGCCGGTGGCGGCCCACTGCAGGTCGTGATAGCTGGCGCCGCTGCGCTCCAGCCAATCGCCGTCATAAATCGCCGACTCGATGCGCGACGCGGAGGCGGTGTAGGGATACATCTCGGTGGTGACGTCGACGCCGTGCTTGCGCGCTCCTTCGATCAATTGCAGGCATGCGGCCGTCTTGCGGGCACCCACGCTGGTGATGTGGACCACGTGCAGGGAAGCGCCGGTCGCCGCCGCGTCAGCGATTACTTCTTGCAGCGGAGCAATGGCGCCGTCCGAATCCGACGAGCCGCGCATATGCACGAAAACCGGCACGTGCCGTTCCGCGGCCAATTGGAACAATTTCAGGATTTCTTCGCGGCTGGTGGTGGGCACATAGGCGATGCCGAAACCGATTCCAATAGCGCCCTGATCGAGCCCCTGGCGGACGTCGTTGAAAATCGACAGTTTTTCTTCATCGGTGGCTACTCGGTGCGCGGCTTGGTCGCGAGGCAGAAAATCGCCGGTATCGTGCATCACCGCCATGCGAGCGGGGACGTGCCCGGAGCTGGCGCCGAAATTGACGAGCGCCTTGCCATTACGCGCGGCGTACCACGGCTCTACCGGATATACGCCGATCTCCAGTTCCAAGGCCGTCGTCACGCCATCGTGCGCCTTGAAGGCGTAATTCTCCGGGTCCTGCCCATGCGAATGCAAATCGATAAAGCCGGGCGCGATCACCATGCCGCGGACATCTACCACGGTTCGCCCCATGAGCGGCGTGGCGGATACCGCCGCGACCCGGCCGCCGCGGATGCCCACATTTCGAACGGCGTCGAGCCCGGATTCGGGATCCATCACGCGGCCGTTGGCCAAGACGACATCAAAGGTCTGCGCGAACGACAGTGTCGCGAAGGTCCCTATACTCGCAAGAAGTAGTTTCTTCATCGCCTATCCCCAGGAATGACTCGTATCCGCTCGCGCGATCCGTCCGGCGTCAAGAAATAGCGCTCTCGCTTCCTGGCCTCTTCGTAGGCGTGGCGGGCCGATTGGACTTCGGACATCTTGGACACTTCCGCGATCGGGACGTCCCACCACGAT
>JBEKHQ010000681.1:0-2938 GCA_050012195.1 Bryobacteraceae bacterium
AGCCAACCAGACGAACTTCTCGGCTTCTGTTTCGGCTGGTTTTGCGAGTAACATCTTCATGCCGCTCTATGGCCTGGCTTCGCAACTGGCGCAATTGATCGTGGTCGCCTATGGAATCTACCTCATTGAGGCTGGGCAAACCACCATCGGGCTGCTCATCGGTTTTCTGTTTTATGTGAATAACCTCTATGGTCCAATGCGGCAGTTGGCCACGGTATGGTCGTCGTTCCAGCTGGCCCTGGCCGCGCTGGATCGTATTTCGGAAGTGCTGGCGCTCGAATCGAACTTGCCGGTGATCCCGGCGACGGCGCCTGAGTCCGATTCAGTTCTGGCTTTTCGAAAAGTTTGGTTCGCTTATCCGGATGGAAAAGAAGTTCTACGCAACGTGAGCTTTGAAATGGAGAAAGGGAAGGCCTACGCCCTGGTGGGTCCAACCGGCGGCGGCAAAACCACCACTGCCAATTTGATGGCGCGTCTCTACGACCCCGCACAAGGATCGGTCCTGCTGCATGGGCGCGACATCCGTTCTTATACGCCCGATGAGCGCGCGCAGAAGATCGGATTCATCGTTCAGGATCCATTCCTTTTCAGCGGCACGGTGCGGGACAACATCGTGTATGGCAATGAGGCGTACCAGGCGTACTCCAGCCAGCAACTTGCCGCAGCTCTGGAGGAAGCCAATCTTTCCACCCTGATTGCCCGCTTTTCAGAAGGTCTCGACACCGCCGTCACCACCAGCGGGAACAGCATCAGTCTGGGTCAGAAGCAACTGATAGCTTTTATGCGCGCCGCGCTCAGAAGGCCGGAACTGCTGATCCTGGACGAAGCCACGGCCAACATCGACACCGTCACCGAAGAACTGCTCCAGGAAATTCTTTTCAAACTACCAGCCTCCACAACCCGGGTTATCATTGCTCACCGCTTGAACACCATCAATAACGTGGATCAGATCTTCTTCGTGAATTCCGGAGAGATCACTCTGGCGGGCTCCATGCAACACGCCGTAGACCTGCTGCTGCACGAGAAGCGAGCCAGTTAACCCGGCGCGTGGGATTAGAGCGGCGCGCTGTCGGTGAGGGCGCGCGCACTTGTGCGTGCCGCGTTCACACTCGTGTGAACGCCTAAGTCCCGCTCAGTCCGCCAAGCGTCGGCACGATTGGCCGACGCGGCACGCAAGGGTGCGTGCGCCACAATATAGTCTTTTGTGTACGGAAAATTTGCCCAAGGCATGTCGAGAACCGGGAAGCCGGCTCCGACTACCCTAATGAACGCGCCAAAGGCAGCGTGAAAAGGAGCAAGAGACATGAAATACATTCTGCTGATGTCAGGAAGCAAGCTGGGAGTGGACGCATACCGGGCGTGGTCCAGGAAAGACATCGATGCCCATATGGCCGTCTTGACGAGCCTCAACCGGGAGCTTACAGAATCGGGTGAGTTCGTCGCGACACAAGCTTTGGTGCCTCCGCATGAGGCTAAGGCGGTGCATGGGATGAAGGAAGGGATGCCAATCACGGACGGCATTTTTCCTGAATCCAAGGAGTTCCTGCTCGGCTACTGGATTGTAGACGTAGCGACGCCGGAGCGTGCCTGCGAAATTGCCGGCCGCATTTCAGCCGCGCCGGGTCCCGGCGGAGTACCGACCAACATGCCGATCGAAGTCCGGCAGTTGGCGATCCACGCTCCGCAAGCGTAGAGAGAGCACAGAGTTCAGTGCCGGACAGAGGAGATTTATGAAATACATTCTGATGATGCACGGCCAAAAGGGCTCCTGGGATGAGTACGCCAGGTGGTCGAAAGAAGATCTGCAGCGCAACGTCGAGTTTATGCAGCGCTTCAACAAGGAGCTTCACGATTCGGGTGTTTTTGTGGACACGAAGGGGCTGGCCTGGCCCCAGGAGGCGAAGAACGTTCGCGCGGGGAATGACGGAGAGCCGGTTACCGAGGGCGTGTTCCCGGAATCGAAGGAGTTCCTTGCCGGATACTGGGTGATCGACGTAGAGAGTCCCGAGCAGGCGTACAAGATTGCTGCCCGTGCATCGGCCGCGCCCGGCCAGGGCGGGAAACCGGCGAATATGCCGATTGAAGTTCGGCAGGTGCTCGGCAGCCATAACGATTTGGGACTCTGAAACGGAGACGCGAATCGTGAACTGGCTGGAACAATCATCCGATCTTCCGATCGGAGAGCTGTTGCGAGAACTGACGCCACAGGTGCTCGGACTTGTGGTGCGAAGATTCCGTGATTTCGACGCGGCCGAGGATTCCGTTCAAGAAGCGTCCATCGCGGCAGTGATGCAATGGCCGCGCGACGGAGTTCCCGACAATCCGCGCGCCTGGCTGACGCAGGTTGCATTTCGAAAGATGACGGACCTTATCCGCCGCGAATCTGCACGGAGGCGTCGCGAGACGGAAGTCCTGGAGGAGGCGGCGCGTGTGTCGGAGACCGGCCCGGATGCTGCGCCGGTCGAAGACGACGCGCTGGTTCTCCTCTTTATGTGCTGCCATCCGGCTCTTACGCCTTCCTCCGCTATTGCTTTGACGCTGCGCGCCGTTGGCGGTCTAACCACGGCTGAAATCGCCAACGCTTTCCTGGTTCCGGAAGCGACGATGGCGCAGCGAATCACCCGCGCGAAGCAGACCATCAAGGCCTCGGGCATTCCATTCCAAATGCCTGAAGCCGCGGAACTCGGGATGCGGCTGCGCTCGGTCCTCCACGTTTTGTATTTGATCTTCAATGAGGGATACACGGCTACTTCAGGACCACACCTGCGGCGAGCCGATCTTTCGCGGGAGGGAATTCGCCTGACGCGCCTGGCCCTGCGGTTGCAGCCCGAAAATGCGGAGATTGCCGGCCTGCTTGCGCTGATGCTGTTGACCGACGCGCGGCGGCATGCCCGCACCGGCGCCAACGATGAATTGATTCCGCTCGCACAGCAAAATC
>JBEKHQ010000682.1:0-2937 GCA_050012195.1 Bryobacteraceae bacterium
GGCGCCAGCCTCCGCGCGGCCGCTTTACACCGATTCGACCGGAAACCATTTCTTGAGCCCGGATGACTTTCACACCATCTACAACATGACGCCGCTGTTAAACGCGGGCATCAACGGCTCCGGCCAGTCCCTGGTGATCGCGGGGCAGACTCAAATCAATCTCTCCGACATCGAGCAGTTTCGCAGTCAGTTCAACCTTCCGGCCAATGATCCGCAGGTCGTTCTCGTTCCCGGCGGCGGAAATCCGGGAATCTCACAGGATGATTTACCCGAAGCGGACTTGGATATCGAATTGTCGGGCGCTGCCGCACCCAACGCCACCGTGATCTTCGTGTATTCGGAAGACGTCATGACTGCGGTGCAGTACGCCATCGATCAAAACCTCGCGCCGGTGTTGAGCACCAGTTACGGATCCTGCGAAATTGAGACGCCTCCGTCGGATGTCTTGGCGTTTCAATCGTGGGCGCAGCAAGGCAACGCACAAGGCATGAGCTGGTTCGCCGCGGCGGGCGATTCGGGAGGCGCCGATTGCCTGGACGGAAGTTCCACCACCGACGCGGGATTCGCCGTGGACACTCCTGCCAGCGTCCCCGAGGTTACCGGTATGGGTGGAACCGAGTTCAATGAGGGCGCGGGCCAATATTGGAGCGCCGCCAACAACGGCAATGGTGGTTCGGTCCTGGGCTACATTCCGGAAATGGTTTGGAACGACAGCACGCCCCGTAACCCCGAGTCGGGAGGTGGAGGGGCCAGCATTTACTTCCCAAAACCATCCTGGCAAACCGGCGCTGGTGTCCCGAATGACAACGCACGCGACGTGCCCGACCTTTCGCTGACATCCTCGGCCGACCACGATGGATTTATGATTTACAGCGGCGGCACCCTTCAAATCTACGGGGGAACGTCGGTGGCGGCGCCGTCCTTTGCTGGAATTGTTGCCTTGCTCAATCAGTATTTAGTCTCGAAAGGCTTTCAATCCAGCGCGGGTGTGGGTAACATCAACCCGAAATTGTATAGCCTGGCGCAAAGCAGTTCCGGAGCGTTCCACGACATCAGCGTGGGCAACAATATAATCACAGTCGACTGCACCGCCCGATCGCGCAATTGCACCTCCGGCTCGTTCGGCTTCTATGCCGCGCCCGGCTACGATCAGGCCAGCGGGCTCGGTTCCGTGGACGTGAATAACCTGGTGCTGGCTTTCACCGGCCAGAGCACAGCCGTCACCAAAACCACGCCCGCCTTGACGCTTTTCGCCAATAATTTCAGCATCCTCTCTTCCGAAGCTGTCGATTTGACCGCTACTATCACTGGCGCCGGCGGCAGCACGCCATTAGGCACAGTTACGTTCAACGTCGGCGGCGTTTCTCTCGGCAGCGTGACACTCAGCGGAGCGAATGGCACGGCTAACGCCACGCTGACCGTGAACGGCGGGGAGCTTCCATTGGGCTCCGACACCATCACCGCGCAGTACAGCGGCAGCAACACCTACAACGTTGCCACCGCCTCGATCGCCATCACCGTCTCTTCTTCCAGTTCCGCGCAGCTCTCGATCGCGAGCCTTACGAACGGCGCATCTTTCCGCCAAGGCTACGCACCAGGGATGATCTTGACCATTTTCGGCGCGGGGCTTGCTCCTTCTGTGTTGAGCGCAAGCAGCGTCCCCTTGCCGGATCAACTGGCGGGGGTCTCCGTTACGATGAACGGCATAGACGCGCCGCTTTACTATGTCTCGCCGAGCCAGTTGAATATCCAAGTCCCTTACGAAATCGCCGCTGGGTCAACGGTGTCGGTGGTGGTGAATAACAATGGACAGACCGCGACCAGCAGTTTCTCGGCAAGCGCGGCGGCGCCAGGCCTCTTCACGGACGCGAACGGGGCGGTGGTTCCGATCAAAACCGCCGCGCCCGGTCAAGCTATCTCTCTATACATTACCGGCGCGGGCGCAGTATCGCCATCCATCGCCACCGGATTCGCCCCGCCCACCGGTACAGCGGCGTCCAGTCTTCCGGTTCCGGAGCAAGGCGCTCAAGTCACCATCGGGTCTGAAAACGCGCCCATACAATTCATCGGGAACCCGGTTGGTCTGGTGGGCGTGGTGCAGATTAATTGTCTCGTCCCGAATACCGCGCCCGCCGGAGCCCAGTCCGTTGTGGTGAACATCGGCGGCGTCTTGAGCGTCCCAGCCACGCTGACGGTCACGCCTTAGTATCTTTAAGCTAGACGTTCATGAGCCCGCGCGTTCGAATAGCAGCCGCTATTGTTCTCTGCCTTCCGGTTTTCGCCATTGCGCAGCCGGCTGGGGTCTTGCGATTCCGCACGGTCAGCATCGCCGACGATCCCCGGCGCATCGGCGGCGAAGCCTATCGCATGCTGGTTCCTTTCGACTGGCGGGTGGACGCTAACATCATGTGGCACAATAGCGCCGCCAATACCGCGAGCCCCTGGGTAAAAGTGATTGGTCCGGCAAGACAAGAGATCGGGATTCTTCCGGCCAGCACTTTCTTTTGGAATCCTCGTTTGTTGGGTGCGAATTTCCGGCCCGGTTCCTTTTACAACGGCACAGAGGTCCAGTTCCCCGTCCTCGATCCATTCCAGTGCATCGATAAGATCGTGATTCCGCGCTATCGCCGGCATCTCGATAACGCCACCATCGTCAAACAGGAGCTGCTCCCGGAACTCGCCGCGGCGGGCCGCGCGAAGTATCCGCAGCCGGAGTATCGCAACGCAGTTTTTCAAGCTGGAAGAGTGCGTTTCGAATACGTCGAGAGCGGTGTCCAAATGGAGGAGGACGTCTACGTGCTCACCGTGGCCGTCCAGTTCGCATCCGGGCAAACGGTATCCACGGTGTGGTCGCCCGACGAGATCCGCTATTCGAAAGCCCCCAAGGGAACCCTGGACGCGCAGCTTCCTCTGTTCCAGACCTGCCTGTTCTCTCTG
>JBEKHQ010000683.1:0-2933 GCA_050012195.1 Bryobacteraceae bacterium
AGCATGTTGGGCCACGATCCCGCCGCAACCGGCATCCTGAGACGGCGCAAGCACGTGCGGCAGCGATAGCGTTGGTCCCAAATCATGGCGTATACGAGCCCAACGCACAGCAAGAAGAACAACATCATCACCGATGTGTAGCCCAGGTCGTGCGCGAACGGATTCTGCTCGGAATCCAAGAAAATCGCAGGGTGCGGGAAGCCCCGCCGGATCAGCGACCATACGGCCCACATCAGCGCGGCCGAGGCCGCAAGTTTCGCCAGCAAGAAACCCCAGTACCTCACATTCATTGGACTCCTTTTTCTCGGCCCCGGTTCCGGCTTCCTTGAGCTGTTGTCGGGTCACTTTCAGCTTTTCAACAGATTACGAATCAGGAAGAGCACATTGGCCGGTCGCTCCGCCAAACGCCTCATAAAATATGGATACCACGCATTGCCATACGGAACATAGAGCCGCAAGCGATAGCCCTCGCGAACCAACTCTCGCTGCAGGTCCCTGCGGATGCCGTAGAGCATCTGAAATTCGAAGCTGTCAGGCCTTATTTTCCGCTCTCTTACGTAGTCGAGCGCCCGCCGAATGATGCGTTCGTCGTGGCTGGCGATAGCGGGGCACGCGCCCGCATCCAGCAACCGGATCATCAAGTGAACGTAGTTTTGGTCGAGGTCCTTCTTTTTCGGAAAGGCAACGTCGGAGGGCTCCTTGTAAGCTCCCTTGCAGAGCCGGACCGGGATGCCCTGGCGGCACAAGTCTTCGATGTCGCTCTCGCTTCGATAAAGATAAGCTTGGATCACCGCGCGGACGCTCGCGTGCCGGGCATGCAAGTGAGATACCAGTGCGAGTGTCCGATCGACGTACGCGCTCGATTCCATGTCGATTTCGACGGCGGCGCCGATCGCCTTGGCGCGTTCCACTAGCAGCTCTACATTGGCCTCGCATTCGGCCTCCGAAAAGTCCAAGCCGAGCTGAGTGGGCTTAACCGACACGGTTCCCTGAATCCCCAGTTCCGCGATTCGATCGAGCGCGGCGAAATAGGCATCGCGCGAACGTTGCGCTTCGTCCAGCGACGTGACGCTTTCGCCCAAATGATCCAGACTCACCAGGATTCCATCGCCATTCACGCGCCTGCAAACCGCGAGCGCGCTCTCCAGCGTCGAGCCCGCGATGAAGCGCGACGTCAGACGATCGGCCGCCGAAGAGGTTTCCATCCAGTGACGCAGCCACGACTGGCGCGACAGGAACAGCAGCAGGCTACGAAGCACTTACCAACAGAATACTAGGAATGAGCCGCGTTCGATAACGCTGTGTCATGATAGATGAACACTCGATGGGCCAGGAAATCAGGTGCCGGGTTGATTTCGACAAAGAATCGTCTCTCGGCAAGGCGCTGCTCGAGACTTCCGAGCTGGTCTTCCGGGGCGATTTCCGCTTGAAGATTCCGTTCGCGGGCATTCGCGACATGCAAGTATCGGCCGGTAGGCTGGCCGTTCAGTTTGAGAACGGTTCGGCGGTCTTCCATCTCGGCGATGCCGCCGAAAAATGGGCATCGCGCATCCGCAATCCACCCAGCCGGCTGGACAAGCTGGGCGTGAAGCTGGGGACCAAGGTAAAACTAATCGGCCGCCATGACGCGGATTTTCGGCGCGAACTCACCAGTCGAGGCGCCGTCACCACGCGCAGCAAACCGGATCTTGTTTTTTTGGCCGTCAACAACAAGGAAGAGCTGGTTGAGCTGGCCTATCAATCCGACGGAGCGGTCTGGATCGTGTATCCGAAGGGCATCGAAGCAATCACCCAGAACGACGTGATCAAGGCAGGCCGCGCCGCCGGACTCATCGACATCAAGGTCTGCGGCTTCTCTCCAACCCATACGGCATTGAAGTTCACGCCCCGCCGTTAGCTCCCTAACGGGTAGCTCCCCAGCACTCGCAGGAAATCGGCCAATTCCTTCAGATGCCCCAGCGCGTTCTGGACGCGCGGCTCGTCCTGGTGGCCCAGAAAATCGAGATAGAACAAATACTCCCACGGCTTGCCGTGCAGCGGCCGGGACTCGATCTTGGTCAGGCTCAGGTCTCGCAGCGCGAAGGCGCTCAAGGCTCGAAATAAAGCTCCTGGAATGTTCCGAGTCGTAAACACCAGCGAGGTCTTGGAGGGACTGGCCGCCTGGGCTTGTCGAGGAAATCGCTTGGCCGGGTACAACAAGAAGAATCGCGTGAAGTTATGACGGTCGTCCTCGATGGAACGCCGCAGAATCTTCCCGCCATAGATGGATGCCGCCACTCGCGAACCGATCGCCGCGACGTCCGCTTGCCCGGCGGCCATCACCATTTTCACGGCGCCGGCGGTGTCGTAGAACGAGGTCCGCTCCATTTTCGGATGCCGCGCAAAGAATCGAAGGCATTGATTGAGCGCGACCGGATGGGAATAAACCTTGCGGATGTCCTTGAACCGCGTTCCCGCTGGCGCAATGAGATTGTGCACGATCCGGACGTTGGTTTCAGCCGCGATCCGCACGTCGAAATGCAGCAGGTGATCGTAATTCTCATGAACCGATCCGGCCAGCGTATTTTCGATGGGAATCACAGCGGTATCGATTCTCCCGTTGCGGAGCGCTCGAAAGACCTGTTCGAATCTCTGGTAGGGCACGATTTCCGCGCGTTCGCCTAGTAATTGGCGCGCGGCTTCCTGGCTGAACGCTCCTAATTCCCCCTGAATGCCGGCGCGAGGCCCCCGACGTGTTCGAGTCGATGGCCGCTTTGTGGGCTTTGTCACGAATTGCTCCGCCGTTGGAAAGCTTTGTCGCTGGTTGATTCTCCAGGCCCTGAAGGAGGAAAACGAAGCCCCGGCCTGCAAAGAAGCATTTTGATCCGCCCCCTTTGTTCGGAAAACCGAACAAAACTCGTTTTTTGCCTTGCTCTTTCGATTTCCGGCCGTTA
>JBEKHQ010000684.1:0-2932 GCA_050012195.1 Bryobacteraceae bacterium
CCCCCTGAACCGCGGCCGACGCCCTGGTCGGCCTCCGTTCCTCGCGCGCCTGCGGAGCCGAAAGTGGAGGCCCGGCGCGGAAGAGTGCGTCCGCCCCTCGGGATGCTCGTCATGTGTCTGGCTGTTTTGGCTTTCCAGGCTGCGGGCTGGGCCGCGACCGTCAGCGGCCAAGTGGAACTGGTGCTCTCTCACGACCCGAACGTACGAAAGCACAGGGACTATTCGGGTGTAGTAGTCTGGCTGGAGCCGCTCGCGGGTGGGCCGATCATTCCGGCGACGATGCTGCGAGCCCAAATGATCCAAAGGGACAAGACTTTCTCGCCGCATGTGCTTCCCATTCTGGTGGGGACGGTAGTGAGTTTTCCGAATTATGATCCCATTTTTCATAATGCATTCTCGAATTACAACGGTCAGATTTTCGACATCGGACTTTATGCGCCGGGGACCACGCGCGCCATCTCGTTCAGCCGCGAAGGCGTGGTGCGCGTGTTCTGCAACATTCATCCGACCATGAGCGCGGTGATTGTGGTGTTGAAATCGCCTTATTACGGGGCCTCGAACCGAACAGGCGACCTCGAGATCAAGGGTGTGCCGCCCGGTTCCTACCGGCTGCGCGTCTTCCACGAACGCGCCACCGAACAAACACTCGACGCGCTCACTCGCACGGTCGTGGTGTCGGGCGAAGTGGTCCAACTCGCGCCCATTTCCGTCTCCGAGAGCGGCTATCTCCAGCTCCCTCACAACAACAAATACGGACGAGACTATCAGTCCATCCCGGACTCCGGCGCCTATCCAGGAACGAAACCGTGAACTTTTCGCGACTCTCCCTGCTATGGAAAATTCTGCTCCCCACGTCGCTGGTGATGACTCTGGCGTTCGCGATTACGGGATGGCTGGTGGAACGCAATGTCGTGAGCACCACCTACGCCAGCGTGGAGCAGGAAGCCAAAGCCAGTTTTCAGGCCTACGATTCACTGTGGAAGGCGCGCGCCAATCTATTAGCCTCCGTCAGTCTGGTGCTCAGCACCATGTCCGACGTTCGGCGCGCGTTCGGCACCGGCGATCAGGCTACCATCCGGGACACGGCCGGCGAGCTTTGGTCCAAAGTGTCGCCGGAGGACGCGTTCTTCCTTGTTTCGGACGGTCAAGGGCGGGTGATTGCGAGCCTGGGATCGCGCGCTTCGTTGGTTGCGAGCGACGACCTACCCATCGTGCGCGCGGCGCGCTCGATTTTTCCAAAGCAGGCCTCCGGGTTTGTCGAGAGCGGCGATCAATTGTTCCAGGTGGTGCTGACTCCGGTCTACGTCCAGTCCGCCGACGGTCCGGCTTTGCTCAGCGTGCTGGCGGCCGGCTACAAGGTCGACGAGGGGGCGGCGCGGAGCCTCAAGAATTCCACCGGCGGAAGCGAGTATGTGTTCGTGTCGCGCGATCGCGTGCTGACTTCCACGTTGTCCTCCGCCGCCGGCGCGGCGATCATACCGCAATTGCTGCGGAACCCGGGCGCCACGCAAGTCGCGGACTACTTCGCGCTACCTACCCCGCTGCTGGATGTGAGCGGAGCGCCGGTGGGCCAGCTCTTCATCCTGCGATCCTTCGCCGGCGCCCGCCAACGCCTCGCCGCGCTGCGACGTCAGATCCTGGCGCTATGGCTGCTGGCGTTGATCGCTTCGCTCGGCGTAACTTATCTGGTGGCGCGCAAGATCATGCGGCCGGTGGCGGAGTTAGACCGAGCCGCGGCTGAGATCGCCAAAGAGAACTACGACTACCGCGTCAATGTCTACAGCCAGGACGAACTGGGACGGCTGGCGGAGACCTTCCAAAGCATGTGCGAATCCATTCGCCGGGCGCGAGCGGAATTGATTCGGCACGAGCGCATCGCCACTATCGGGCAGCTCTCCACATCGATCGTCCACGATCTGCGCAACCCGCTGGCGGCGATTTACGCGGGAGCGGAAATGCTGGTCGATAGCCACCTTCCCGAGGAGCAGACCAAACGGCTGGCTAAGAACATTTATCGCGCGTCGCGAGGAATTCAGGATATGCTCCAGCAGTTGCTGGACGTGGTCCGCGGCAAGTCCGACGCCAGTGAGATATGCGTGCTGCGCGAAGTGATCTCGGCGGCATGGGCCACTGTTACGCTGCTCGCCGATGCGCGAGGGATCGTGCTGATCTCCGATGTTCCGGAAAGCTTGGAGTGCCCCATGGAGCGCGCCCGAATGGAACGGGTGTTCTCGAATCTCTTCGAGAACGCGATCGAGGCGATGCGATCCGGAGGGACCATCGTGATTCGCTCCCAGGGCGAGGTCGATAGCGTTCTGGTTCGCGTGGAGGACACTGGGCCGGGAATAAATCCGGCGCTGCGCGAGCGCTTGTTCCAGCCCTTCGTGACCGCCGGCAAGAAGAACGGTCTGGGCCTTGGTTTAGCCCTTTCTCGCCAAACGTTGCTCGACCACGGCGGCGATATGTGGATCGATGGCGATGGTCCGGGGGCCCGTTTCTGTTTGCGCCTGCCCCGCGAGCAGCGCGGGCCTGCGCGCGAAGTAAGCGAAGTCAAACTGGCGGCCGACTAGAAAGCGCCAGACGATGACATTCCCGCGCGATTTCCCATTCTTCCTGCGCGCGAATGACCAGCACCCGCGCCGCCGAGTCCGGCGCGCTTACGTCCTCGTCCGGTTTACACGCTTCGTTTGTGCCGGCGTCCAGCTTGAGCCCCAAAAATCCAAGGTGCGAGCACAACCGTGCGCGAAGCGGCGCGCAGTTCTCGCCCACGCCGCCCGTGAACGCGATCGCGTCCGCGCCGCCGAGAACCGCGATCATAGCGCCCGCCTCGCGCGCAAGCCGGTGCGCGTACACGTCGAAAGCCAGTCGCGCTCGCTCATTTCCAGTCTCCATGGCGCGAATGACCTCGCGCATATCGCCCGACACTCCCGAG
>JBEKHQ010000685.1:0-2932 GCA_050012195.1 Bryobacteraceae bacterium
GAGCACCGCCATTTTCTGGGTGTGGGCCAACTGGACTGGACGATTGCCGGAGCCTGCCGTGGCCGGTATCGCGCCGGAAGAAGTCGAGGTCCACGGAGATCCCGTGGTTTAGATTGATAAAGGTGTAGATGGAGAAGATCGTATTAGTAACCGGCGCGGCCAAGCGCATCGGACGTGGAATCGCGATCCGCCTCCACCAAGCCGGCTATCGAGTCGCGATTCATTACGGGACTTCGGAGAAAGAGGCCCGCGAGACCGCGGCGGAGTGCGGCGGAGCGGAAATCTTCCAAGCCAATCTTGAACACGTGGAAGAAATCCGGCGCCTGTTCGGCGAAGTGGCCGACCGCCTGGGCTCGCTCTACGGACTGGTGAACAATGCCGCTCGCTTCCGGCGCGTCGATCCGCTCGCGATGACGGAAGTGGATTGGGATTTCATCCAGTCGGTGAATCTGAAAGCGACCTTTTTTTGCTGCCAGCAGGGCGCGTTGCTGATGCGGAAGTCAGGCGCTGGACGAATCGTGAACATCAGTTCGCTGGGCGGGATACGTCCCTGGGCCGACCACGCGCACTATTGCGCGTCGAAAGCCGGTGTGATCATGCTGACGAAAGCGCTTGCGAAAGCATTCGCGCCGGAGATCACGGTGAACTCGGTCGCTCCCGGAGTAATTCTTTCCTCACCCGAGGAGCCTCGCACCAAGGACATGATCCGGGCGACGCCCGCGGGCCGTTCCGGAACACCGGAGGAAGTGGCCGACGCAGTGCTCTATTTTTTGAACGCCTCGAATTTCGTGACCGGCCAGGTTTTGGCCGTCGACGGCGGATTGAGCCAACGGTAGCGAGAATCGGCTATTCGACCGTTACCTTGGTTCCGTGCTTATCGTGTTGCGAGACGTGCTGGATGCGCGCGTCCAGAATGCTGCGCATGCCCTTCAGAACCTCGATCCGCGCGTTGCGGAAGTGCTCGCGCGTTTTGGCCGGCCAAAGGTGATCGATCAGCGCATTCATCTGCGGCTCGATGACATTGCAGTAAACGCAACCCTGGTGGAATTGCGCGTTGGTTTGCCTTTCGTCCATGTCAGCCCTCTTTCATCTCTACTGTTAACATTTTATTCTGAAGCGTGGCCCGAGTGGGAACCAGCGCCGCCATCGACATCGGCAGGCCGATGTGCCGGCGCAAAGTGCCGACCTCGATCACCAGCTCGTCGCCCTTTTTGAATACACCCACTTCGCCCTTGACGGCGAACGGCAGGCGTAGGCGAACTTCGTAATGTGAGTTGCGTTTTTCGAAGCTATAAGGCGCTTCGGTGCGCGTCACCAGCGCGGGATCCTCGTTGCCGGAATAGAGCGCATCGGCGAGCTCGATCAGCCGATCGCGTCCCAGTACTTCGTGCGTGAACAGCGGCACTCGTTTCATGGCCACGGGCGAGAAATATTCTTCGATTTCGTCCAGAATCCTGGCTTGCGACGCGCGCCACTGATCGAACCAGGTGTCGGTGACCTCGGTGGGGAGGACGCGGTTGACGATGACGCCGTCAACCGTCAAGCCGTGAAGCGAGAAGTAGACGAAAGCCCGCTGCGTCTCGCGCAAAACCATTTTTTCGGGATTCGTGACCAGTCGCACGCTGGTAGTCTTGGAATCTTCCAAAAGCTCGTCGATGCCCTCCAAGCGTCCGAACAACTGCTGGATGTTTGCGAAGTAGCTGTCGGTGGGAAGCTCCACCGGCGAGAGCCGATTCGCCACCGGCCGCACGGCTTTCAGCAGCCCGCGCTGGAACGGGAAAATGTGCTTCATGTACCATTCCAGCGTGGTTGGCATGCTGACGAAACGCATCGATTCGGCGGTGGGCGCGCAATCCAGCACGATCACCTGATAGCGCTCCTCGCGCCGGAATTGATTCACGTACATCATGGCGCTGAGCTCTTCCATGCCGGGCAGGATGGCCAACTCTTCGGCCTCGACGTCGCTGATGCCGGTGGTTCGGAGCACGGAGACGACGTAGGTGGAAATTTCGCGCCAGTGCCGCTTGATTTCCTTCTGGATGTTGACCTCTTGGATGGCGAGGTTGGCGTCGATCGAGTAAGGTTCGTTGGTCTTTTCCTGGAACAGGCTGGTTTCCAGGTCGAACGCGTCGGCCAGACTGTGCGCCGGATCGACGCTCATCACCAGCGTTCGGTAACCGAGACGCGACAACTGGAGACCAGTGGCGGCCGCGATGCTGGTTTTGCCGACGCCTCCCTTGCCGCTGAAGAGCAGAATGCGCATGGTTGGATTTTAGAACGGTACCGAAGCCCTGTTCCTTTACCGAAGGTCGATCACGCCTGCGCCCGTGATCCGAAACGAATCGCGCTCCTGCACGAACACCACCGCCCGCAGATTTTCCCGTCTCCATTCGCGCGGCAAGCGCAGTGTCGACACCACCTGGCCCACATTCGCCCCGCGAGGATCGATTTTTCCGATCAATCCGAAGTTGCGGACCACCGGGGCGTGGCGCAACAGCCGGCCTGCGTTTTCGCCGCGCGCCACGTTCGTCGCGAGCTCGCTCTCGGTGACCGCCAGGTAAAGATTCGCGTCCCGCAGCTTGGCATTTTTCGGATTGCTCACGCGCACCGACAGGTCCACCAAGTCCGCGCCGCCTTCATTCGGCGTGGTCTTCAGATCGATTACGGTGCTCTGCGCCTGCGCCGCCAGTCCGATCTGCTGATAGGCTTTATCGGCGTCGTCCCCGACAAAAGCGGCCTGGCCGCTTACGATCATCTGCGGCGTATAGATATCTTCGGTTCGGAACGTCAGCGCGTAATCGTTTTGGCGCGCGCGATATTGAGCCGAGGAAAAGGGGTCGCTCCATCCGAGCTGGTTCCAATAGTCGACGTGCTCTTCGAGCGCGATGACCCGCGCACCCGCCACCGGCTGGGTGCGTTCCATCCGCGCCAG
>JBEKHQ010000686.1:0-2926 GCA_050012195.1 Bryobacteraceae bacterium
CGTCGCCTGCGCCGCATCCCATGCACTCCCAGGAGCACGCGATCACGTCGTGTCCGGAGAATCGAAAAACCTGCTTGGCGCCGGGCAAGGTATGTTTGTCTTCGCTGAACTTGGCGGTGGAGCGGCCGTCCAACTCCACCAGCTTGTACACGACGCCCAGATTCGGCGAATCGGTGGAAGTGGCCAAATCGGTTCCAACACCAAAGGCGTCGATGGGAGCGTCGGCGGCGGCGAATTCGAGAATCTTGTACTCGTTCAGGTCGCTGGTCGCCATGATTTTGGCGTCCTGGAGACCGGCGGCATCCAGAATCTTCCGCACCTCGCGCGACAGCTCCACCAGGTTTCCGCTATCCAGGCGAACGCCCCACATCGGACGCTCGAGTTTGGCGGCCAGCTTAGCGCCCTCGAGGGTGTCAAAGGTATCGATTAAATAAACGGTGGCGTCGCCGAGCAGGTTTTGCAATCGCTCGAATGCTTCTCGTTCGGTGGGGAACGCTTGCACCCACGAATGCGCCGCGGTTCCAAACACCGGAATGCCGTAGCGGAATCCGGTTTCGGTATTGCTGGTGCCGATACAGCCACCGATATAGGAAGCTCGCCCGGCCAGTACGCCCGCTTCCGGCGAATGAGCGCGGCGGGTTCCGAAGTCCACCACGGCGCGGCCGCCGGCTACTTCGGCGATGCGCGCGGCCTTGGTTGCGATCAGGGACTGGAATCCGACGGTAGCAAGCAGGTATGTCTCGACGATTTGGGCTTCCATCAGCGGCGCTCGAACCGTGAGAATGGGTTCGCTCGAGAAAACGGGAGTGCCTTCCCGCATGGCGAAAAGGTCGCCGGTGAACCGCAGATTGCGAAGTACGTCGAAAAAGTCCGGCGAAACGCGCTGGAATTGGGGCAGCGTCCTCAGGTAAGCGATTTCTTCGTCGGTGAAACGCAAATTAGAGAGATATTCAACCACCTGCTCGAGGCCCGCGGCCACCACGTAGTTCCGGTAGCGCGGCAGATTACGGAAGAATAGTTCGAAGGTCGCGATCTCGCCGGCCTTACCGGCCTCGAAGTAACCGGCCGCCATAGTGAGCTGGTAGAGGTCGGTTAGGAGTCCGGTCATGGTTGTTGTAGCCCGGATCTATTTTTTCGCGGGAGGCGGCGGCGCCGGTTTCACGTCCGCGGCGGCCTTGGAAAGGTCGTCCACGCTCTTGGCGTCGAGTCCATAGAGCGAGGGTTCGTTGTCGCGTTTTCCGATGTAGTCGCTCCCTCGCTTAGAAATCAGTAGCTTTTCCGTTCGCTTGCCATCGCTCCAGGTTACGGCAATGTCCATGGTTTGCGTTCCGGCCTCTCCTGAATCGATGAACTTGGCAGCGGAAAAGTCGCGCAATTTGTCCAGAAAAGATTGCACGCTGATGCTGTCCAGCTTCTTGCCGTTCGAAAACCAGTCATCGCCGGTCTTTTGGAAGGTGTAGGACTTGCCGCCATCGTGCATTTCGATCTTGCTGGGATCGTTGAAGCCGAAGTCGAAGAGCCGCTTGTTGCGGAAGTCGTCGAGTCCCTTGTCGACGGCCGTGCCAAGATCATTGGGCACTTTGTAGACGCCTGCAACCATGCTGGATTTGGCGTAGTAGTCGTCCTTATTCTTGCGAATCTCGATTTGCTGGGTGCCCGTTGGGTCGGTCAGCTTCACCATCGCGATAGGCGTTCCGGAGGCAAATGCCGCGGCGGCTTTCTTCGCGTCCTCATCGGAGACCGAGAGATCCATCTTGGCATCGCGGACCTTGCGGATCAGGTCGTCGATCTGCGAACCGTCCGCCCGCACCGGCTTGGGCTTGACGATCTGCCACTGATCCTTGTCGCGTCCAAATTCAATATCCTGCTTCTTGGCGATCAGCTCCACGCGGCTGAGTTTATCCTGATCGACGGTGAGCAGGCGCTTGTCGCGCAGATCGTTGTAGGTTTTGTCGAGACCGGTCTTCACGTAGCTGGCGACGGTGAACACGCGCGGATCGCCCTCCACCATTGCGTAGCACCCGCTATTGGTCGGCGTGTCATCGCCGAGACGAAGCTTAATTACCCTGATCGCCAAATGTTCGGGTCCGCCCTTGCTGGTGATGTCCACGCTGAGCGACGGATCGTCGAAGCCGTAAGCTTTCGGATCGGAATCCTTGTCCTCCACCACGCGGTCAGCGGTGACGTTCGTCGCGGCTGTTACCAGCTGACTGACCGTATCCTGATCGGCCGGGTATTCGGGACTGACCATCACCCATTTCCCGACGCCGTTCCTTTCGAGAACAGTTTCAGCTCCGCCCTTTTTCTTGACCGAGATCTTGGCGATCTGGCTCTCGGTCAGCGAAAGAACTTTGGGAGCAGCATCGGCGGGAGGCTTGGAAGCCTCGGCCGCCTTTTGCTTGTTCGAAAAATAGAGGCCGACCGCCAAGGCTGCCAATACTACAGCCGCGGCAAGTAAACCACGAAACCGCATTTTCCTATCTCCTCACGCAAACTATCTTCTGCGAAACCAGACCATAACACCGCCGATGATTACGATCAGCGGCAACAGGAATTGGCTCACCGCGCGAACCGTCAGAAATTGAGCCCGCGTCAAGTTGATGCGTCGATCTTCCTGCTCTTTCGGCCGGATGGAAATCAGGTCCTCGTCCGACGACAGCCAATTCAACATATTGAGCAACAGGTTCCGGTTGCCGTTAAAACGCAGGAACGAATTGGATGCCCAGCGCGAATTTCCGACCGCCACAAACCGGCCCTGGCTGTTCGGCTTCCCGGTGTCATAAGTAACGGCGGCCGCCAAGGTAAACGGACCTTTCTTATCTTTGTTCGGGTCGATCCGAATCTCGGCCGAGCTGAGATTGGTGGTCGCAAAACTATTGGCCGAGGTGGAGAACAATTTTGTAACGGAGGTGTGATCGGCGTTCTT
>JBEKHQ010000687.1:0-2925 GCA_050012195.1 Bryobacteraceae bacterium
CGACGATGAATCCGGCCAGGTCGTATTCACCCTTCTGATACAGCCCCGGCATTTCGGCCGTTTCGCCGCCGATCAACGCGCAGCCATTGTTCCGGCAGCCGCGCGCCACGCCTTCGATTACGTGCCCCGCGATGCTCGCGTCCAGCTTGCCAACGGCGAAGTAGTCGAGGAAAAACAACGGAATCGCTCCTTGTACGGCGATGTCGTTCACGCAGTGGTTTACCAGATCCTCGCCGATCGTGTTGTGCCGCCCGGTGAGAAAGGCGATCTTCACCTTCGTCCCCACCCCATCGGCCGAACTCACCAACACCGGATTCTTCCAGCCCGATAACAAATAGCCCCCGCCGAAGCTGCCGATGTCCGTCAGGACGCCGGGCGTGAAGGTGCCGCGCGCGTGCTTTCGAATCAGCGCTACCGCGCGGTCGGCTTCATCAATGCTGACGCCCGCGTCCTGGTAAGTGACCGATTTTTGAAACGGCATCGCCGCGAATCACCCCGCGTGAATCACTATGATACGCGATTGATGAACCCGCCTAAGAGGAAATTACTCGATGAACCCGCGCCACGTTTTGCCGCGTCCGTCGCGCAGCACGATGCCGTGGCTGTCGGAAACGCCCGTAATCGTGCGCCCGTTGGCGTCGCGGAAGGTGTACCGCACCGATTCTTCGCTTACCTTCTCCGCGGTGCCGCGCCATATGTTGCCAAACTCGTCACGCAATCGAAGGTGATCCCCATGGCCGAAACCATAGAGACGAGTGGTGGCTCCTTCTTCTTCGAAGTTAAAGAAGCCGCCCGGCATCTTGCTATGGACACGCCGGCGCTTAAAGATGCCGCGATGGATCATCAATCCATTATCCGGCGGTATCAGTCCAATTGGAGATAGAGTAATCGCCTTAGAGTTGCTTATGGCGGTCCTTACTGAATGCCATACTGTGTTCTGAGACGCTATCGCTCACCGTGCTTATCGCATGAGAATCGTTCTGCAGCGCGTCACTCGCGCACATGTCGAAGTCGCTGGTGAGACAGTAGGCTCCATCGGCCCTGGACTCGTGATCCTGCTCGGCGTTACGCACTTAGATACCCGGGAGGACGCCGATTACCTGGCTTCAAAAGTGACTCAGCTTCGCATTTTCCCCGACCAGGCAAGCCGCATGAATCTCAGTCTGCTGGATGTCGGAGGCGCGCTCTTAATCGTCTCCCAATTCACTTTGTATGGCGATTGCAGAAAAGGTCGCCGTCCCGGCTTTGACCAGGCCGCTCCTCTGGAGCACGCCCGCGATCTCTACGAATATTTCGTGCAGCGTTTAGAGTCCGCCAATATCACAGTCGCAACCGGCATCTTTCAAGCCGAGATGAAAATCCATCTTGTCAACGACGGCCCAGTGACATTCGTTCTGGACTCCAAACCGCAGTCCGCGGCTGGGTGAGAAAACTTTCGTGCTCCCGCTACTTCCGTTGCATGGCAACCGAAAAGACTCGAGCTCTTGCCCGCAAGCCCTCGGCGCTGCGGGTCGCCTCCATCGAGAGGACCATCTACTTCCTCCGCGGTCAGAAGGTCATGCTGGACGCCGATCTCGCGCGACTCTACAAAGTCCCGACCTTCCGTTTGAACGAGCAAGTCAAACGCAACCGCAGCCGCTTTCCGAAGGACTTTCTCTTCCAGCTCACCGCACGCGAAGCTTCCTCTTTGACATCGCAAATTGCGATCTCAAACTCCTCCCGCGGTGGACGACGGTATCGTCCTTACGCATTTACCGAGCAGGGTGTAGCAATGTTATCGAGCGTCCTCAAAAGCAGCCGGGCAGTACAGGTGAACATCGCCATCATGCGCGCCTTCGTCAAGCTCCGCCAGATACTGGATACCCACCACCAGCTGGCAAAGCGCCTCGAACAGTTGGAAGGTAGATTCGATCAACACGATGCCCAAATCCAGGAGGTATTCGAAGCCATTCGCGCGCTACTCCAACCGCCGCCGGACCCGAACAAGCGTCGCATAGGATTTCCAGCCTAGCGCCCAGCCAGCGCCCGGGCACCGTGATTCCCAACAACTTATCACCAAGAATGAGAGAATTTTAAACTCCCCGGCACTAGCCCTGTGTCCCAAGAGGTGGCATGGTGCTACGAACCACGTTCTTACTTGCTCTGGCTCTCAGCTCGATCTCGGCGCAAACACCCGATCCCGCGTACCAGCCGCTGGAGTATGCGTATCAGGCGCTACGCGATAAAGCCTACGATCAAGCCATCGCCAGCTTTGGTCAAGCCGTTAATCTTTCGCCGAACCGCGCTTCCATCCGAAAAGACTTCGCCTACGCGCTTCTAAAAATCGGCGACAACGAAGCGGCCCGCGATCAATTCGGCGAAGCCATGCGGCTGGATCGCTCCGATCAACATGTCGCGCTCGAATACGCATTTCTGTGCTACGAAGCCAAGCAGCGAGTCCAGGCCCGCCGCATCTTCGATCAGATCCGCAGAACCGGCGACGCGCCCATCAAGGACACAGCCGAGCAGGCCTTTCAAAACATAGATCAGCCTCTTGCCGCCGGTATCGCGCGCTGGCTGAAAGCGCTCGAGGTCTCGCCCGATAACTTCAGCGCGCACCAGGAACTGGCCGCGCTGGCCGAACAGCGGGAACAGCTGGATCTCGCCGCCGAACACTACGAGAAAGCCTGGAAGCTTCGACCGGCCGAGCGCTCCTTGATGCTCGACCTCGGCCGCGTTTGGAAAATTCTCGGGCGCACCGCGGACGCCGACTACATCCTGCTCGCAGCTTCTCGCGGAGGCCAGCCTCGCGTGGCCGAGCGCGCGCGAGAGCTGCTGCCCGAGCGCTATCCCTACCCCTACGAGTTTGAGAAGGCCCTCCAAATCGATCCCGACAACTTCGAGCTGCGCCGCGAACTCGCCTATCTGCTCCTCGCCATGGGCCGG
>JBEKHQ010000688.1:0-2924 GCA_050012195.1 Bryobacteraceae bacterium
CGGAGTTTGGGAACGGCGGTCCGGGAACTCTTGACGGGTGCCGAGCAGGTTGCGAGCGCGGCCGGTCAGGTTTCTTCCTCCAGCCAGTCGCTCGCGCAGGGATCCTCCGAGCAGGCGGCGTCGCTCGAAGAGACTTCCTCGTCGAGCGAGGAAATCAGTTCCATGGCCCGCAAGAACAGCGAGAACTCGCGCGGCGCGGCCGACCTGGTCACGTTGTCCCAGCAGAAGTTCGCGGAGACCAACCAGGCGCTGGAGCAGACGGTGGCGGCCATGGGCGAGATCAGCACCCAGAGCGGGAAAATTTCCAAGATCATCAAGGTGATCGATGAGATCGCTTTCCAGACCAATATCCTGGCCCTGAACGCGGCGGTGGAAGCGGCGCGGGCGGGCGAGGCGGGTATGGGATTCGCGGTGGTGGCCGACGAGGTACGCAACCTGGCGCAACGCTGCGCACAAGCGGCCAAGGACACCTCCGCGCTGATCGAGGAGTCGATTACGAAGTCCAACGACGGTAAAATAAAGGTGGATCAGGTGGCCGTCGCGATCCACGCCATTACCGAGGAATCGACGAAGGTGAGGACGCTGGTGGACGAGGTGAACCTGGGCAGCCAGGAGCAGGTGCGCGGTATCGAGCAGATCAGCAAGGCCATCAGTCAAATGGAGCAGGTGACGCAGAGCACCGCGGCCAGCGCCGAGGAAAGCGCTTCGGCTTCCGAGGAACTCACCGCGCAAGCGGCCGCCTTGAAAGGGATCGCCGACGAACTGGCTCTTTTGGTGGGCGGCGACGGCTCGGACGGGGAAACGAGACGGACGCCGCAGCCGACGCGGAGAGCAACGCACTCCGGTCTGCCGGCACTGGGCAAGGCCGTAGCTCACAAGCCCGCCGGTCGCGCGGAGTTCAACCAGCACGAAAAAGACGAATTCATGGAGATGGTGTAAGGTTAGATCGCTCGGGATTTCTCGGCGGCCGCCAGGCGAACGCATAGTGCGACGCCTTCGGCCGCCTGCGCCACTTCAGCGAGTTCGGGGAACGTCGGAGCGATCCGGATGGTGCGATCCTCGGGATCTTTCCCGTAGGGATGCGTGGCGCCGGCGGGCGTAAGCTCGATGCCCGCGGCCTTGGCAAGCGCGACCACTCGTTGCGCGCAGCCCGGGGGAACGTCCACGCTGATGAAGTATCCGCCCTGGGGCCGCGTCCAGGTCACGGCTGGAACATCCGCGAGTTGCTGGTCGAATATGTCCAGCACCTTTTGAAATTTGGGCGCGATCAGCGCTCTGTGCCGGTCCATCAATTCCAGAATCCCCGCTTCGTTTTTCAGAAACCGCACGTGCCGGAGTTGGTTGAGCTTGTCAGGGCCGATCGTCCGCGGCACAAGTCGCGCCAGCAGCCATTTCACATTGTCCTTGGAAGCGGCGAATAGCGCGATTCCGGCGCCGGGCAAAGTGATCTTGGACGTGGACGCGAAGACAAACGGGCGATTCGGATGCCCGTGCCGCGCGCACAATTCCAAAATGTTAGCGATCTCGATGCGCTTGCCGGTCAGGTGGTGCACCGTGTATGCGTTGTCCCAGTAGAGACGGAAATCGGGCGCGGCGGTTTTCATCGCCGCCAGCCGTTCGATCACAGCGTCGGAATAGACGGCGCCGGTGGGATTGCTGTACTTGGGAACGCACCACATTCCCTTGATGGACGCGTCTTCGGCCACCAGGCCGGCAACTTCTTCCAAATCCGGACCGTCTTCCCGGATCGCCACCGGGATCATGCGGATGCCGTAATCCTTGCAGATGGTGAAGTGGCGGTCATAACCCGGCACCGGACACAAAAAAGAAATCGCTCCCTGTTGTGACCAGGGCGTGGCGCTGTCGCACGTTCCTTTGAGCAGCGCGTACACGATGGTGTCGTGCATCAGCGCGAGACTGGAATTGTTGGCGGCTACCACCTGCTCGGGCGGCGCGCCCATGATCCCGGAAAACATTCGGCGCACTTCCGTCAGGCCTTGCAACCCGCCGTAATTGCGGCAATCGACCGCGCCTTCGCCGAGATAGTCCGACGGGCCCGGCAGCGCGAGCAGCGCGGCGCTCAAATCGAGCTGAGCCGGACACGGCTTGCCGCGCGTAAGGTCGAGCTTGAGACCTTTCCGTTGGAACGCGTCATAACTATCCTGCAGCTTCTGGGCGAGTGGAGCGGCTTCCTGAGTTGTGTTTGTCATCGGCAAGAAACCATTATCGCAGCCAGCGTGCGGTCAGCGAGCGATGTTTGGGCGAAAACTGCTCCGCCGCCGGATCAGCTGCGCCGAAGGCAGGTTGCGCGGCGGAATTTTCGCGGCGCTTCGCCGAAACGCTTTCCACTCCTTGCGCAGCCCCGCTACATCGAGCGGCGGCGCGTTCACCACGTCGGCCACCTGCGCGGCGGTTTGCTCCAGGCCATCCAAAAGTTGATCGATGTTTTCGAACCCGCCTTCGCGCGCGAGCAGGCCTTCGTCCTTTAGCGCGTCGGCGATCTCCTGCACGATCTGCCGTCCGGCGCCGGAAATATCCGCGAGCGCCGCCATGATCCAGACTGGCGAAGCGCCGAAAGCCAGCAGGCCGGCCAGCTCCAACCCATGGCCCGCAGTGCGGCGCGCCAGGAAATTGTTCGCCAATTGCCCTTCCACCGGATACACGCCTTCGACTTCGCCCACTTGTTCGATCATGAATCGCAAGGCGATTTCAACCATCATCTGATAGCTCTTGGTGCGCCGGATCGAGGGAGGAACGGTGACCGCTCCCAATTCCCTCAACAATCCGCCGGCCAGCGCGGCCGCGGATCGCACCACGCGCTCGGGCAGCGACACCAGGTAGCGCGCCATCCGGCCCCCCGTTTTTCCCCATCGTTTGGATGTCGTAGAGTTAGTTTACCTATGAATCTCGCGAGATTCCGCATT
>JBEKHQ010000689.1:0-2923 GCA_050012195.1 Bryobacteraceae bacterium
TCCTGATTAGCGAGCACCAGCCGTTCGCCGGCGCGCACGCGCTCGAGCACCACCGATAATAGACTGGCAATCGACTTCAGCACCGTCTCCGAGATCGCCGTGCCGCTAATGCCCAGGCTTCCCACCAATGCGTCGGAAGTTCGGATAGCGATGATCGCCCGGTCTCCGGGACCAATCCGAACCGCATCGCTCCCGGAGGCCTGACGCAGAGCCTCGTCGCTGATCGCGGAGCTGTCACCCGCCCGGTGGATCTCCGAGCCTGTGCTCAGGTAAAAAGCCGTGCCGGTGGCGCCGAAAATCCGGATGATCTGGTTGATCGCGATCCAAACCGTGGTTTGCAGGCTTTCACTCGCGAGCATCGCCTGACCCAATTCGTAAAGACGCTCCGTCTCGCGCTTCCGCTCCAGCGCTTCCGTTGCGCGCCGCCTGGCTTTGAGCGCGGTCTGGCTGACGACAACGGCGGTGATCAAAAAGCCCGCGACGGCCACGTAGGATTGCGGATCGGTCGCCTTCAGGCTCCCCACCGGCTGCTGAAAGAAATCCAGAAAGCCGACTGCGGCGACCACCGAAGCGATGATCGTTTCCAGACGATCCCAACGGATGGCGAAGTATAGGATCGCCAGCAACAGGGAGTAAGTGACCGTTGCGCTGTGCAACCCCTGAAAACGGAACTCGATGGCCAGGATGGAACACACGATCGCCACCGACGCGATCACTCGCAAGGTTCGTTTGAGCCCGTGCCTCAGCGGAAGCATCCTAATAGGCTATCGGCGGGGCGGTAATCCCGCGTTAGGCGTGCTTTAGACTCGCGGACCTACCGGCATCGCAGGCGGACCCTGGAACAATCGCTCGGCCTCGGTGTTCAGCAGCACCCAAAGACCATAAATACCCAGCGCCGTGCCGAAGGGGACGCTTAGCAGCTCAAATACGGAAAGAATGATAACCAAGATGCGCGCCCACGGCTTGAACTGCATGAGGCCGAATCCGCCAATGAGGCCGGGAAGCGACAGGATCAGCAGCAAAATGAACACAAACGCGCCGATGGCTCCCAGGACGGGGATGGCCGTCGCGGCATCCTCGCTATGGTCGCTTGCCCCCACTATACCCGCAATGCCGCCCATCACCACCAAAACAATGATTCCGATAAGAACCACCAATCCGGCGTAGACGATGTGCAGAATTCCCAGGATCTTCACGTGTTGCGCCATGGCTGCCTCCGGCTCGCTTGAGTGCTTTCAACATTACTATACGCAAACCAGCGCCGCAAGTTCGCAGCGTTTAGGCACCGGTTGCCGGCGGATCCCTCATTTTTCGAACGTGATCTTGGAGTCCGAGCCGAATTTCCGGTAGTCGCTATAGCGGATCGTCATCCGGATGCGCTGCGCGCCGTTGCGGAAATCGAGCGTATCGTCGCCGTAGGTGACAACCGGGAACCAATGCTCCCCATCCACTTTCCCTCGGATGGTGGTGAAGTGCGGAAATAGATTCTCGGTCGTCGACGTTCGGATCTGCGGCACTGCCTGGCCCTCCGCGCGGATGGTCGAGTAATCCTTCTTCGAAACCCACAGCAGACCGTCGAACAATCGCTGCCCCTGGAGAATCTGGTGCGGGCGAATCCGGATCACGTAACAGTCCTCTTGATCGACGGTTTCCTCTCCGCGAAATTGCGTTTCGTACAGGAACTTTTGATCGTTGGTGAGCAGGAACGGTTGGATCTCGCGGATGTCGCGGAAATCCTCCTCGGTCAATTTCAGATGGACTAGAGTGTCGCGCGGCTTGCCGACCATCTGCTCGCTGCGCTCCTGCTTCGGCGAGAAGATGATCTCGCGGACTTCCTGGTAGCCGCCCGCTTTAGCACCGCGATTGTCCATCTCGTCGATGGTCACGGTTTGCCGGTACAGGTAGTTACTCTGGGCAAGCTCCGTCTCGGTTTCGCGGGCGGCGGCGCGGCGCACAAGATCCGCGGGCGGATCGTCGCCCGCCGACAAAGCCGCCGAAGATAGCGATGCTACGATGAAGCAGATGCGCCAGTTCCTGACGACGCTGGTCGTGCTTTGGATGGCGGGCTGCATCGCGGCGTACCTTTACTCCCAACAACAGCATATCCCGCTGACGCTCGCCTCGGCGGTCGTTCCCGCGTTTCTGGCCGAATTCGCGTTCTACCTCGTTCCCGGATTCCCTCGAGTTCGCGAAGCGTTCGATGCGCTGGGCTCGAAAACTTTCCGCGCGATGTTGCTGGCCGCCGGCGCGCTACTGCCCTATCTAATCGTCATTCCATGGACGGGCGCCTTTCGATTGCCATCCTTTCTCGCGTTGCTGGCGGTGGTCCTGGCCGCGTCTTTCTGGTACGTCTGGATCCGCAAGAGCATGCCCGCCGATTTCCTGTTCTTGGCCGTGATGTCCGCGGTGTATTTGAGCAAGCTGTTCGATCAGGCCTACGGGCATCTCACGCCGCACGTGGCGCTCGGAATACTCGGCAAGCTGATGTGGATACGGCTGGGCTTGATGGCGGTGCTTTCCTTGCGAACCATGGAGGATGTGCGCTTCGGCTTCGTGCCCTCGGCCGTCGATTGGCGGGTCGGCGCGACGTTCTACGTTTGCTTTTTGCCCGTCGGCGCGGCTCTCAGCTATATGGTCCGGCTGGGCCGCTTTCACCCCCAGCAAGTGGAGTGGTGGAAATTCATCGCGCTGGCAATCGGAACGTTCTTGGCGTTTCTCTGGGTGGTTGCCCTGGCGGAGGAATTCTTCTTCCGGGCGTTTCTTCAGAAGTTGCTCGCGCGCGCGTTCGCCAGCGAGACGTGGGGCCTGATCGTGGCTTCGATTTTCTTCGGACTGGCGCACCTGCCCTTTCGGGCTTTTCCCAACTGGCGCCTGGCGATCGTCGCCGGAGTGATGGGCGCTTTCTGCGGAGCGGCGTTCCTCA
>JBEKHQ010000690.1:0-2916 GCA_050012195.1 Bryobacteraceae bacterium
AGGCTATCTCCCTTAAATATCTGAGGAGCCCACACCACCGATGCCGTGAAGCGGCGCGGGATGTCGAAAATCGAGCGTCCGCGCTCGCAACGGAGGCAAGCGGTGTCCTCGGGTCCCTTAGCACCCTCGGGGTTATCCGTGAAGAAATTGGCGGAAGTGTCCGACGATGTGTCGAGCCATTTGGACCAGCGATAGTTGGCTTGCAACGTCAGGCCGCCGCCGATCTGATGACGAACTTCGGCGGTCATGGCGTTGTAACTGGACGTTACGCCGTTTTCGACAAATGTCATGGGACCGAAGTTATGATTGATGCGCTCCAGCTTGCCATCGTTAACGATCAGGTCGCCGTCAAACCGATTGATGTCGTCGCGGCGTTCCAGGTTAATGCCATTGGTGCCCACATAACCGAGTTCCACGATCCATTTACGGGCCACTTCGCGTTGGACATTGAAAAACCAGCTCTCGCTGGACTGCGTCTTGTAGCTGGGGTCGACGACCCAAGGTGCGATGCGGATGGAGGACTTGCCGGGGGTGGACACGACGCCTCCCTGCGCGTTGAGGGTGGTCTGGAACTCAGGATTGAAGGGTACCGGAATACCGTAAAGAATGTTGGTCCCAATCCCCTCGTTCGGTTGAAGGATGGCTTGAATAAGGTCCGGAGGGTCGGCGGACGCTCCAAAGGACGTGTAGCCGTGCAGCGGCTGGTAGGCGATGCTGTAGCCCGCCCGGATGGAGCTCTTGCCATCGCCGAAGGGGTCGTAGGCAAGGCCGATGCGGGGCGAGAGGTTTAGCCTCTGGGGAGTATAGAGGCGTGACACGTGCCCCACCGAGGCGTTGGCCAGCCGCTCGTCTCAGGAGCTACCTGTTCCCCAAATGATAGAGGACATGTGCCCGTAACGCTCTCCCGCTGGGGTGCCGAAATAGTCCTCCCGGACGCCGACATTAACCGTGAGCCGGGAAGTGGCTTTCCAATCGTCCTGAAGGAAGAGGCCACCTTCATAGAAAGTGTAGTCGTGCTCGGTTCTTGTAGGCTCGCCCGTTGCGGGGTTGGCGTATAGGGCTTGCTCGTAGGGCTGGTCGGCGGCGAACTGCATCATATTATTGAAGTAGTAGGTGCCCGGCCTTGGCGGCCCCAGGTACAAGCCGATGAAGAGCTCTCTCATCTCCGCTCCCATGCGCAGGAGGTGCCGGCCGCGGTCGAGGCTGAGCGTATCCCGACCTTCACTGCTGAGAATCCGGTTTCCTTGAGAGACCGGGTCCCCGAAGGGCGCGGACAGACCGGTCACACTGATTTGGGGGTACTGGGCATGGGGCAGGCTGTAGCCAATGTTGTTGTACTGAAAGGAAAAATGCGCATCATTCACCATGTGGTCAAACACGTGGACTTCGCCGAGGTTGAGGTTTCCAAAGAAGCCCGAGTAGGGATCACGAAAGCCCCGCATCGCTTCGGCCAGCGTCGAAACGGACGAACTAGTGGCGCCATTGCTTCGCTCATACTCGGCGATCCATCTGCCAGTAAGCGTGTCCTTACCGCCGTTAAACGAATGGTCCACCCGTGTGAGATATTGGTCATAGCGAAGGTCATCCCGCAGGTCGTCATAGACGGTCCCGAGGCCCGGAATCACTGCGCCCTGGGGTGTCGTGAAATCCACTTCACCCAGATATTCCTTCCCGCCCGAGCCGGGTGCGGGGGTAGGGGCAGGAAACTGCTTCAGGAGACTCGCAGCACTGCCGGAGGGGTAGGTATTGAAGACATAGTTTTTGAACTCAGGCGTCTCAACTTGAAAACCTAGTGTCTGTCCGACGGCGTTGCGACTGCCTTCGTAGGACCCGAAAAAGAAGGTTCGGTTCTTAATAATGGGTCCACCCAGATTTGCCCCGAATTGATTAAATACCAAGGGAGGGTTGGAGGTCGCAAAGAAGTTTCTGGCATCGAGCGCGGCATTCTTGTCGTATTCCCAAGCCTTGCCGTGGAACGTATTCGTGCCGGACTTCGTGCGAATGTTCACGACAGCACCGTTGCCGCGCCCGTACTCACTGGAAAAATTGCCCGTCTGAACCTGGACCTCTTCCACTGACTCCAGGCTCGGCACAATGGCGGGCTCGCCCTCGTTGATGGTATTGCTATCCATCGAGCCGTCGAGCACGTAGTTGTTGCCACGATAGCGATTGCCGTTCATAGTGACGGCGGGCGAACTGGTAAGTTTGAACGTGAAGGATGTACCCGGAATATTAGTGGCTCCTGCGCTGAGACTGGGCAGGAACAGGACGTCGCGCTGAGGAAGTGGAAGTTCCGTGATCTGGTTGTGTTGCAGGGTATCGGAGAGCCGCCCTTCCGTGGATACCGGTACCTTGGCTACCTGAGCGCTGACTTCAACCGTCTGTTTGGCCTGTCCCAGTTCCATCGGGACATCGATTTCAGTCATTCGCCCGACGCTGAGTTCCAGGTGCCGCTGTTCGAAGATGCTGAAGCCGCTGGCGCTAACCTGGACGGCATAAAAGCCCGGGGGAAGATCCGGGAGGCTGAAGTCGCCGCTTTGACCCGTGGTGGCAGAACGCGTCCGGCCTGTGCTCTCGTTCGTCACCACCACGAAGGCGTTTGGCACCACCGCACCCGACGCGTCCGTCACCGTACCTTTCATCGTCGCGTCGGTCAGTTGCGCTAATGCGGGCGAAGTAAGCAAGAAAACGAATAGAACTGACACTACAATTCTCATCAACAAGCCGTGCTGTCTTCGATTCATTTTGAGTGCCTCCAAAAGATAGGGAAAGAAATGGAGATAGGCCTCGCCGGTAACGAGTCCGGAATGATCAGACGTATGCTGGGCGCCGCGCAGGGGGCGCGCGAAACATCGGCCCTTGCGTAAAGTGCATCGGCGAAGAAAAGGACTGGCGAGAGACGCGCCAATATAAGAG
>JBEKHQ010000691.1:0-2911 GCA_050012195.1 Bryobacteraceae bacterium
TCACGCCGGCGTGGTGTAGCCCAGCTCACCAGATTTTGCACGCCTGCGGCCGCACCATCGGTTGCCCCACGCGGCACGCGAATGCCTGGCCGAATTGCGGCAGGTCCGAGACCACGCCGTTGATGCGGTATTCGTCCGGCGAATGCGGATTCGTGATGGCGTTCATCCGTTTGCTCTCCGGGCGCTCGTCGCCGCAGGCCCACTGCGCCATTCCGATGAAGAAGCGCTGGTCGGGCGTGAATCCGTCGACGGGCTGAAGCTTTTGCGATTTGGTCGCGTCCTTCCACGCCAGGTAGGCCAGGTAAGTCCCGCCGAGATCCGCGACATCTTCCCCCAACGTTAGCTTGCCGTTAATCTTGACATCGTCCACGACAGTGTACTGCGAATACTGATCGGAGACGCACTTCACGCGGCTTTCGAACTCCTCGGCGTCGCTCTTGGTCCACCAGTCCTTAAGGTCGCCCTTGGCGTCGAACTGGCGGCCCTCATCGTCGAAGCCGTGCGTCAGCTCGTGCCCTATCGTAGCGCCGGTATTGCCGTAGTTCGGCGCATCATCCACCTTCGGATCGAATAACGGCGGCTGCAACACGCCCGCCGGAAAATTGATGTCGTTCATCTGAGGATCGTAGTAGGCGTCCACGGTAGGGGGCGTTATCTGCCATTCAGTGCGATCCACCGGCTTGCCGATTTTCGCGAGCTGGCGCCGGGATTCGAACTCGGTGGCGCGCTCTACGTTGCCGAAGTAATCGTCGCGCGCGATTTTGATGGAACTGTAATCGCGCCATTTGTCGGGATATCCGATCTTATTCACCACCGTGTGCAGTTTTTCGAGCGCGCGCTGCTTGGTGGCTTCGCCCATCCAGGGAAGTTGTTTAATCTCGCCTTCCATGGCCCGCTCGATTTCCTTGGTCATGACCAGCGCCCGCTGCTTGGTGTCGGGCGCGAAGGTTTTTTCGACGAACACCTGGCCCAGCGCTTCGCCCAAATCGCCGTCCACGCGCCGCACGCAGCGTTTCCAGCGCGGCGGCATCTCTTGCACGCCCTGCAGATACTTGCTGTAGAAATCGAAATTAGCCCGCACAAAAGGCGCCGAAAGGGAGCGCGCCTTGGCAAGCACGATGTGCCAACGCAGATACGTCTTCCAATCCGCCAGACTCCGCGATTTCAGTTGTTTTTCCATCTCTTTGAAAAACGCGGGCTCGGTGACGTTAACTACCGCCGAATGGGGAACGTCGGCTGCCTTGAAATAGACGTCCCATTGAAACCCCGGCGTCAGTTGTTGCAACTCGGCGCGCGATAACTTGTGGAATAACTTGTAAGGGTCGCGCTTCTCCACCCGCGTCAAAGAGGCCTGGGCCAGCGCGGTCTCGATGGACATCACAGTGCGCGCGTGCGATGTGGCGTCGGCAGGCGGCTCGCCCAACAGTTCGAACATCTTCTGAACGTGTTCGACATATTTCTGGCGCGTCTCTTGCGATTTGGTGTCCGTCTTGGTGTAGTAGTCCCGATCGGGAAGACCCAAGCCACCCGCATTGGCGAACGCGATCACCTGCGAGGAATCCGCATAGTCCTGGCTGGAACCGAAGCCGAACAGCATGTGATCGCCGACAATCCGGAGTTGCTGCTGTCCCAAAAGAGCCGGAAGGTCGCGCGTCGACTTCAGCGCCGCGATTTCATCCAGCAAGGGCTTCAGCGGCGCGATGCCCGCTTTCTCGACCGCGGGCTCGTCCATGCAAGTGTGGAAGTAGTCGCCGATTTCGGCTTCCACCTTATTTCGGTTGGCGGAGGGCTTGGACGCTTCTTCGAGGATGCCCCATAGAAAACGCTGGTTATCGTCCGCTAGCTTTGCGTAGACATCCCAGCGAGCCTGATCGGAGGGAATCGGGTTCTTCTTGATCCAGCCTCCGCACGTGTAGTGGTAAAAATCCGTGCAGGGATCGACCGAGCGATCCATCGAGGACAGGTCGAGACTGGGGCTGTAGGGCAATGCGAACAGCGGCGTCTCGTTGGCGGATTGGCCAAGCGCTATGCCGGCCGCGGCCAAGGCGGGAATTAGAAAATTTACGGGTCGCACAATGCTATGGTAGATGACTCGCCGGTGGTTTAGTGAGACAGGCCAGCGCCTTCCTAGCCGTGGTGCTGAGGGGAACTTCGCTCAGCGTCTTCGCGGTCAGCCAGCGAAATCCCTTGGGAATGCGGCCGACCGATGCGCGATAAACCTGGACTTCGTAGTTCGTATTCACGATGGTGTGCTGGAATGCGGCGATTCTAGCGCCGATTCTCACTCCCGTCAGTTGCTGCGGCTCCGGCAATTCCCAGAAACCCGCCAGGCGTCGACTCTCCGGCCCTCTTTGCCATGCCAGGATTCGCCCTGATTTCTGAACCACGAGCAGTTTCTTCTCCGCCGCTACCGGCTTCGGGCGGGGAATTTTGATCGGCAACTCCCGCTCTCGCCCGCTTTGACGAGCCGCGCACCTCGCCGGCAGCGGGCACATCGCGCAACGAGGCTCTTTGGGGACGCACACTGTCGCGCCCAGTTCCATGAGAGCCTGGTTAAATTCACCCGGCCGCTTCGGATCGATAAGAACATCCGCAACGGCCCGCAGCCGCTCGCGGACGATGCTGGAAGCGACATTTCCGCTCTCACCCGTCACACGCGCCAGCACACGGACCGCGTTTCCATCCAAAGCCGCGTGCTTTAAATTGAACGCGATGCTGGCAATGGCGGACGCCGTATAATCTCCCACGCCGGCCAATTCTCTAATCGAGGAAAAGTCGCGGGGAAAGGCGCCCGACTCCAGGATCCCTTGAGCCGCTTTCCGCAGGTTGCGGGCGCGCGTGTAGTAGCCCAATCCGGCCCACGCCCGGAGCAGTTCCTGTTCGGGCGCGGTCGCCAAGGCGCGAATGTCCG
>JBEKHQ010000692.1:0-2908 GCA_050012195.1 Bryobacteraceae bacterium
TACAGTCCACCGCCCGAGCCGCCGTCGTACAAGCGCCTGACATTTCGCCGCGGAGACGTTACGTCGGCGAAGTTCGCTCCGGGCGACACCGTTGTCTACAGCGCCGAATGGGACGGCGCACCCGACACGTTGTTCTCCGCACAGCCCGGCAATCGCGAATCGCAGCCGCTGGGGCTTCCGAGCGCGCGAGTGCTCGCGATCTCTCCACGCGGGGACATGGCCATTCTGTTGGGCGGTGAGGATGTCGGTACGCTTGCGCGCGTGCCCTTCGGTGGCGGAGCGCCGCGCGAGGTGCTGGAAGGGGTGAGTGGCGCGGACTGGGGGCCGGATGGCGAGTCGCTTGCCGTCGTGCGCGTGCTCGAAGGAAAGTTCCGTCTGGAATATCCCATCGGCACGGTGTTGTACGAAACCGAGAAGCGGCCTCCGCAGATGCCGCGCGTGTCGGCCGACGGCAAGTTGGTAGCGTTCTTCGATTTCGATGTCGAAGTTGGCGACTATGCCCTTTGCATCGTCGGGCCAAACCATCCACGGCAGGTGCTGTCGCGCGGGTGGCGCGCGATCGGCGCATTGAACTGGTCGCCGAATAATCATGAGGTGTGGTTCTCGGGCGGGCAGCCGGGCGGCGATCCTGCGCTCTACGCGGTAACTCTTTCGGGCTCGCAGCGGCTGGTCTCGCAGACGGGTGGAATGATTGTGATGCAGGATGTGGCGCGCGATGGGCGTGTCCTGCTGAGCACGGTGAATTCGCGGCTCGGCATTATGTATGTGCCGCCGGGCGGCACTCCGCAACGCGACTTGGCGTGGCTGGATTCTTCCCTGCTGTATGACCTTTCGAACGACGCGCAATCGCTCGTGTTCGTCGAGCTGTCGAGTGGCCAGGGACGCAACTCGGCAATCTACCTGCGAAAGACCGACGGTTCTCCGGCGATTCAGCTGGGATACGGCAACCGGCCTGCGCTTTCGCCGGATGGGAAATGGGTGGCGTGCATCCATCACGAGGCCGAGCGCTCGACGCTGATGCTGCTGCCGACGGGCGCGGGAGAATCGCGCTTCGCAAAGATTGACGGGATTCACTTCGATGTCGTGGAGTGGTTCCCCGACAACAAACGGATCCTGTTCACGGGCAGTGAAACCGGGCACGCGACGCGCACATGGATGTACGATCCGGAAACCAATCAATCGACACCGCTGACGGCGGAGGGCTCGCGGGGAACACGAGTTTCGCCCGACGGCAAGTGGTTCATCACCATGGACCCGCACAAGCTGTTGCTGTCGCCGGTGAGCGGCGGAGAGTCTAAGAGCATCGCTGACTTGCAAAACGGCGAAAGCGTCGTGCGCTGGAGCGGGGATGGGCGATACCTGTTCCTCCAGCAGCGCGAGCCCGCGAGCATCAAGATCAGCCGCCTCGAAGTAAGCACGGGGCGCAAAGAACCTTGGCTGACGGTGAAGGTTCCAGAGCCGGGAGCGCAGTTCTTTGGGCCGCTGGCGTTGTCCGCGGATGGAAAAGCTTGCGCGACGACTTTCCAGCGCGATCTAGCCAATCTGTTTCTGGTGCGCGGGCTGAAGTAAGGTCCGCCCGCAACCGGTATATACCCTCCACATTTTTTTCTTGCATGACAGCCTAAAATCATTATTTTCATTGAGTTGCGGCGCTGAGATGTGGCTGGGTATGGGTAAAATCTTGAGCCGCAAGGACTTGCCGGCAAAATATTGCGGAGCAAGGAGTTAGCTCTTATTAGCCAGGGCCCGAGACTTGGAGCGGGGAACGGTCTGGCTTCGGATCTGGAGCGGGCGTGCATGGTCCCAGTTTGCTCTTTCGGTATCCTCGGTCAAGGTTGTTCGTCACAATCCTAGGCATTCTTTCTGTGGAAGGCTGTGGAAAACAGGAGTGGCGGGATGTCAGTTCCTCAAAGCTCGGTGAGTGGGTCCGCGAGCCAGGTTAAATGACACGCTGGGTCTACCTCAGCAGGCGAGGCATCGACGCGCGCTCTCGCCTGATTTCGTAAATAATCTTACTTGTGCAGTTTGCTGCGGAGGTTTTCCGGGATGTCCTCCAACGTGAACGGCACATAGCCGACAGGCTGAGTGCCACGTTGAATCGGGGCCAAGTGAAACTGGAATGGAACCCGCATGTACCAGCTTCGTCGCACATGAGTAACGGGAACACTGAACAGCAGCCCTTTGCCCGGCTGTATCAGCTCTGTGTTGATAAGGTGCCCAGCCACATAGCCCATCGGCCTATTTGGCTCGGGCGCGTCGGATTCCTCGATCCTTGTCCAACGTCCCACGATTTCATCAGGAACGAGAGTCAATTCAGGGTCGGTGCTGGTGCCCATTGTTTGGACCTCGATGGGCACTACCGAATTGTTCACCAAACGCAGCCAAAGTCCTCGATCAGGTTCATCACCTTCGACAGGTGGCCGTGGCCCAATGTGATCGAGTTCGACGTAAACGATGGGCTTTGCCTTATCTAAAACCAGCTTCGGAGTTGGCCCCGACTGCGCTAGGCAACATACTGTCAGAGCGGAAATCAGTGCGGCGTAACACAACCTTCGCATAGTAGCTCCCCTACGAATCGCTGACACTGAGGATCAGGGTTTTGTTTCCGTCCGATCAGTCATCTGGCGTAACAGTGCTGTTTCACTCATTGACCCCGGGGTTCCCGCTCTCACGACCTACGCGGTATCCTCGTCGTCCCATTCGTAGCCGCAGGAATTGCACGTGCAGCTTCTCACGTGGACAGTAATCGGATCGAACAAGTTCGCTGCAGCATAGCTCAATGGTTTTTCGCCTTCATGGCAGGTGACATCTGCCGAGTAGCACTTTATGCAACGCAGTGGTTGGCGCTCGTCCTCTGGCTTCTCAACAGCCTCTGGGGAGCCCTGTTGCAAGATCGCGCCGGGAGCTT
>JBEKHQ010000693.1:0-2906 GCA_050012195.1 Bryobacteraceae bacterium
TTCCGGTACCAGAAGTTTACGGACTAAGTCAGTTTTCTGTTGACAGTGTATTATAAGACTAGTACACTAGTAGTGGGAGATGGGAACGACGGTCAAATCCGAGCGGCGGTTCGATTTCAAGCTGGACTTGCAGAGCGGCGTTCCGGTGTACCGTCAGATCATCGACCAGGTGCTGGGCGGAATCTCGGCCGGAACCTTGAAGGCGGGCGATCAATTGCCGACGGTCCGTCAGCTCGCGGTGGATTTATCGATCAATCCGAACACGGTGGTGCGGGCTTATCGGGAACTGGAAATCCGCGAAGTGCTGGCGACGCAGCAGGGAACCGGGACGTTTGTCACCGAACGGAAGGTGCAGGCGAACGAACTGGAGCGGCGGCGGCGTATCGCGCAGCTTGCCGGCGAATTGCTGGCGCGTGCGGGGGCTGAGGGGATCGCGCTCGGGGAATTGATCGAGTATTTCACGGAATTACAGAAGGAGCAAGGGAAAAGGAACTGAATATGCCACTTCGAACGATATTGCGACGCGAGATAGGCGGCGGGGAATCGGGCGCGGCTTCGACGGGACGTCAGATCAGCAGCATTGGCCGCGCGGTATTCCTAATCTGCGTGGCGGCGGGAGCTGTTCCGGGCGTCCTGTACAATCGGCCCGCGTGGATTGTTATCGGCGTGCTGGTGGGGCTCTATTTTTTGTTCGCGCTCAAAGTCGCAGAACAATGGCAGAAAGCCGCGGTGTTGCGCCTGGGCCGCTATATCGGGCTGCGCGGTCCGGGGATTTTCCTTATCGTCCCGGTGATCGATTCGGTGAGCCAGTACGTCGATCAGCGTGTGCGAGTGACGGACGTGAAGGCCGAATCGGCGCTGACGCGCGACACGGTGCCGGTGAGCGTGGATGCGATCATCTTCTGGCTGGTATGGAACGCCGAGAAGTCGATTCTGGAAGTGGTCAATTTCGACCACGCGATTACGATGAGCGCGCAGACGGCGCTGCGGGAATCGATCGGGCGGCACGATTTGGCGCAGATGATCACGGAGCGGGAGATGCTGGGGCGGGAATTGCAGAGGATTCTGGACGAGAAGACGAATCCATGGGGGATCACGGTGCAGTCGGTGGAGATTCGCGATGTGCACATTCCGCAGGCGCTGGAAGACGCGATGTCGCGGCAGGCTCAGGCCGAGCGCGAGCGGCAAGCACGTATTATTCTCGGCACAGCGGAGACCGAGATCTCGGCGAAATTTTCCGAAGCGTCGGCGGTTTATATTAACAACCCCGTCGCGCTGCATTTGCGGGCGATGAACATGCTGTACGAGGCGATTAAGGAGAAGGGGTCGATGGTGATCGTGCCGTCGTCGGCGGTGGAAACGATGGGGCTGGGCGGATTGATGGGGACGGCGTCGTTGGCCGGACAGAAGCAGCCGGGGTGAGGACGCGGGCGGCTATCCGGCGCCCGCGCCACTCTTCCGCTGTAATTCCAGCAGCACGAGATCGCGAATCTCTTGAAGCAGACTAATCGAAGCGCCATCCAGCGAACGCTCGCGCGTATCGATCAGACAGAGCGTGCCGACGCAACTGCCATCGTCCAGAATCAGGGGAGCGCCCGCGTAGAAACGGATGTGCGGTTCGTTCGTGACCTTAGGATTATCGGCAAAACGGGGATCGCGCAGCGTGTCTTGGACGATCATGATATTTCGGCTGTAGACCACGTGGGCGCAGAATGAAACGTCGCGTGACTCCTCGCCCGCGTCGAGTCCGCAGCACGACTTAAGCCATTGGCGATCGCGATCCACCAGGCTGACCATCGCGATAGGAACGTCGAACAGCGCCGCCGCTAGACGCGTGAGCCGGTCAAAGCGGGGTTCGCGGCCGGTATCGAGAATGCCGAGGGCTTTGAGCGCGCCCAGGCGATTTTCCTCATCGTCGGGAATCCCGGCCCGAATCCAATGACAGGCCGTTCGCAAAGTCCAGGCGCGAACCTTGGTGCGGACGTAGCTGCTGGTGAATGGCTTGAGCAGCCATTCGGTCACGCCCGCCGCCTCGCCGCCCGCAATATCTTCGCGAGCCGCAAGCATGATGATCGGCAAGGATTCGTTGTCTCCCGTGACTCGCTCCCGGATCGCCTTCGAGATCGCGAGGCCGTCCACGCGCGGCGGATCGTGTTCGAGAACCACCAGCGATGTGCGCTGCGTCCCCAGAAATTCCGCGACTTGGGATGCATCCGGGAACACCCGGAACGGAACGCCCTCCGCTTCCACCGCCGCCGTGAATATCGCAAGCGACGCGGGATCGGCGACGGCCAGCGCAACAAATCGCTTCATGCGCGAGGGCGCCATCGCGGCCATGGCCGGATAAAGAGCCGCGGCGGTTTCCGGCTGCTGGGCGTTGGACCTTACCACTTCGATCGACTGCCCCTCGGCGGCGGCGAATACTTCCAGCTTGGATCCCTCGCTCTTCAGTTTTGCGCGCAGATCTTCGACGATCTGATCCAGGGATTTGTCGTCGCGCATGGGATCGTGATGAGTCAACCCGATCTTCGCCACGCCGGCGTGCTGGGCGATGCGAACGGCGTACTCCACGGGACTGTGGCCCCAGCCCATCTTCGCCGGGTATTCCTTGGCCGTGTATTGCGCGTCGTGGAGCACCAGATCCGCACCGCGGAGAAAGTCGGCATGGCGCTCGTCGTGCACGCCGATCTCGCCCTCGCCTCCGGCCAGCGTACGCGAATGCGGTTCGTGGTCGCACGAATAAACGACAGTGACGCCGTCGGCCTGGATACGGTAGCCGAGCGTGAGAGCGGGGTGATTCAGATAGTGCGTGGTGATCTTTACATCGTCGATCTCGAAGACGCCTTCGACGAGATCGTGATAGCGGACTTTGGCGCCGAATTGTTCCAGCGCCACCGGGAAATACG
>JBEKHQ010000694.1:0-2904 GCA_050012195.1 Bryobacteraceae bacterium
CAACCACAAGACCGCGCCCGTGGAAGTGCGCGAACGCCTGGCCTACGATGAGCATTCCCTGCCCGACGCCTTGCTCGAATTGAAGCGCCGCCCCGGTTTTCGCGAAGGCCTGATTCTTTCCACGTGTAACCGCGTGGAAATCGCGCTCACTTCCGAGGATGGCGCCGGATCGGGCGTCGCGGTGGACGAAGTTCTAGCTCACACGCGCAACGTAGCCCAGGAATGGGTGACGCCCTACTTGTACCGCTACGAAGACGGCGAGGCGATCCAGCATCTATTCCGCGTGGCCTCGAGCCTGGACTCGATGGTCGTGGGCGAGCCGCAGATCCTGGGCCAGTTGAAGTCGGCTTACGCCCTGGCCAAACAGCATGGCGCGGTCAACGGGTTCCTCGACAACCTGCTCACGCGCGCATTCAACGTAGCCAAGCGCGTGCGCTCCGAAACCGACATCGGTGAAAGCGCCGTTTCGGTCAGCTACGCGGCGGTGGAACTCGCCAAAGAAATCTTCGGAACGCTCGAAGACAAGAAAGTAATGATCGTGGGCGCGGGCAAGATGTCCGAACTGGCCGCGCGTCATCTGCGGCGCAGCGGCGCAACCCAGATCTTCGTGACCAACCGGACGCACGAGCGGGCCGTCGAAATGGCCCAGCTTTTCGACGGCAAAATCGTCGACTACGCGCGTTTCCCCAGCTTCTTGCAGGAAGTCGACATCGTAATTACGTCCAGCGGCGCGCCCCATTACATCATCGTCCGCGACGACATGAAAAAAGTGCTGGACGCCCGCCGGAACCGCCCGATGTTCCTCATCGACATCGCCGTGCCGCGCAACATCGAGCCGAGCATCAACACGCTGGACAACGTCTTCCTGTACGACATCGACGACCTGCAGAAGGTGGTGGAGACCAACCTGAAGGGCCGGGCGCAATCGGCCGAGGACGCCGAAGCCATCATTCGCGAAGAAGTGAGTCGGATGATGGCGCGGCTAAAAGCGCGCGAAGTGGTCCCCACCATCGTGAGCTTGCAGGAGCAGCTCGAAAACGTGCGCGCCGCGGAGACGGCCCGGATGCGCGGCAAGCTGGGCGCGCTCACGCCGGAACAGGAGCAGGCGCTGGAAGCGCTCACCAAGAGCATCATTAATAAGATCGCTCATGGACCGATTTCCGAACTCCGCCGCCAAGCTTCCGAGCCCGAGGGTCATTATTTTATCGCCACCATTCGAAAGGTCTTCCGGCTGGGCGAATAGCATGCTGACCATCGGCTCGCGCGGATCGCAACTGGCTTTATGGCAGGCGCATTGGATTCAGGCGCGCATTGAAAGCATGGGTTTCGATTGCCGCCTTGAAATCATTCATACTACAGGCGATAAAATTACCGACGTTGCGCTGTCTAAAGTCGGTACCAAGGGACTTTTCACTAAGGAAATCGAAGAGGCGCTGCTCGGCGGGACCATCGATCTGGCGGTCCACAGCCTGAAGGACATGCCGACCGAATTGCCCGCCGGATTAACGCTGGCCGCGATTCCCGAACGCGAGGATCCGCGCGATGCGCTGATCGGCGGAAAGCTTGCCGAACTGGTGCCAGGCGCGCGAGTGGGCACCAGTTCCTTGCGGCGCGCGGCGCAGCTCAGAGCAGTACGGCCGGATCTCGACATCCAGAACATTCGCGGCAACCTGGACACCAGGCTGCGCAAACTCGACGAAGGAATGTACGACGGCATCGTGCTCGCGTCCGCCGGATTGCGCCGCTTGGGCTGGGATCAACGCATCACCCAGGTGCTCGAGCCGGACATTATGTGCCCGGCCGTCGGTCAGGGAGCGCTGGCGGTGGAAACGCGCGACGATGGCGGCCAGGCGCAAACGGTCTGCGCGCGTCTGGAGCACTTGCATTCCAGGATCGCGGTGACCGCCGAACGCGCGGTGCTTGCCACGCTGGGCGGCGGCTGTCAGGTGCCCATCGGCGCGCACGCCACTGTCGAGAACGGATCGCTGCTGCGTCTGCGCGGAATCGTCGTGTCGCCCGATGGAACCGAAGTGATCCGCCGGGAGTCCAGCGGCTCGGTGGCTGATGCGGCGATGATCGGCCGCGTTCTGGGCGAGCAACTGCTGGCCTCTGGCGGCGCGAAAATCCTGGAAGCGGTGTACGGCGCGGAAGCGGATCCGACCCTGCGTACCTGAATGCCGCGCACATGAGCAAGGTTTATCTGGTTGGCGCCGGTCCGGGCGACCCGGATCTCATCACCTGGAAAGGCCGCAAATTGCTCGCTCTGGCCGATTCGGTGCTGTACGATCACCTCGCCAATCAGCGCCTGCTCGCGTTGACCCGTCCCGATTGCGAGCACATCTACGTGGGCAAGAAGAAGGCAGTGCGCGCGTATCCGCAGGAAGAAATCTGCCGCATGTTGATCGAGCGGGCGCGCCGAGGGCTGACAGTGGTGCGTTTGAAAGGCGGCGATCCATTCATCTTCGGCCGCGGCGGTGAGGAGTTGGAAGCGCTGGCCGACGCCGGCATCCCGTTCGAAGTGGTCCCCGGTGTGACCTCGCCGCTCGGAATCGCGGCCTATAGCGGCGTTCCGCTCACGCATCGCGAGCACACGCGGCTGGTTACGTTCGTCACCGGTCACGCCGCGGCCGGCGTCGATTGGAGCAAGGTCGGCCAATCGGAAACGTTGGTGATCTTCATGGGTATCGCAGCGATTCGAGACATCGCTCGCGAGATCGTCGCGCATGGACGATCCCCTGCGACTCCCGCGATCGCCGTGCGCTGGGGCACTCGGCCGGATCAGGAGACCGTGACCGGAACGCTGGCCAATATCGCCGATCGGATCGACGAAGCGCATCTCAAACCGCCCGCGACGGTGATCATCGGCGAAGTGGTGAGCTTGCACGCGAAGCTCAATTGGTACGA
>JBEKHQ010000695.1:0-2900 GCA_050012195.1 Bryobacteraceae bacterium
CTGCATTACATGCTGCCGGAGGCCTCTCTTGACGCGGAGAAAGCGCGTCAAAACCCGTGCATGTTCGCCGACACCGGCATCGCGCGGTTGGTGGAGGCGGTCCAGCAGGCGGGCGGCGTACCTAAGCGAATGAACGTGCGCCTGGCCGGCGGCGCTCAGGTGCTGGGCAACCACGGCGCGTTCCAGATCGGGAAACGCAATTATCTAGCGGCCAAGAAGATTCTTTGGAAGGCGGGAATCCTGATTGACGCCGAAGCGGTGGGTGGCGAGGTTGCGCGGACGACGCGGATCGAGGCCGCGACGGGGCGAATGTTCATCCGCGAGGGCGGCGGGATCGAACGGGAACTGACGCAGCAGCGTCATGGGTTGGCGATCCACCGGACGGAAGGAAAGGAACGGAATGGCGTACTCTGTACTGATCGTGGATGACTCGCCGGTAATGCGGAGTTTCATCCGGCGGGTGATGATCCTGTCCGGCTTCGAGGTGGGCGAATGTCTGGAAGCCGCCAACGGCGAGGAGGCTTTGGCGCGCTTGCGCGATCATGGCCGGATTGATGTGATGCTCACCGACATCAACATGCCCAAGATGAACGGCGAGGAACTTTTGGAACAACTAGGGAATGACGGGCTGCTGCGCACGGTGCCCGCCTTGGTGATTTCCACCGACGCAACCAAAGAGCGAATCCTGCGGATGATCTCGCTCGGAGCCGAGGGTTACATGACCAAGCCGTTTTCGCCCGAAGCTTTGCGGGAGGAATTGGAGCGAATTCTAGGAGAGCGAAATGCCGGAAGAGCTTGAACAATTTTGCGCGGCCGAGTCGCCCGGCGAACTGGCGTCGATCCTGGACGAGGTAGTGGCGGAGGTGCTGGCCACCATGTTTTTCGCGGATGCGGAACCAGCGCCCTGCGATCACGTCTGGCTGGACTCGGCGGTTTCGGCGCGGCTTGGTTTTGAAGGAACGCATTTCGGAGAAGCGCTGCTGTCGGTGTCGCGGCCGGCCGCGGCATCCGCCGCCGCGGCGTTTCTGGGACTGGACGAGAAGGAAACCACCGAGATGGAACGCTGCCAAGTGATTCTCGAGCTGGCGAACATTCTTTGCGGCGCCGTCTTGAGCCGGCTTTGGCCGGAATCGAAGCTGACGCTGAGCGCTCCCATCCCGGACACATCGCATACCGATCTCGAAGGCGCCCTGCACCGCTGTTTCAGCATGCCGGAAGGCAACCTGGCCTGTTGGATTCGCCTCGGAGGCGCGAAACTGTGACCGGACAGCGCAGAACGAAAGTGTTGATCGTGGACGACTCCGCGATCGTTCGCAAGCTTCTGACCGAGGCTCTCGCGGCCGAGCCGGATCTGGAAGTAGTGGGAACGGCGCCCGATCCCTTCGTGGCGCGGGAGAAGATCCTGAGCCTGAACCCCGACGTTGTGACGCTGGACATCGAGATGCCTCGCATGGATGGGCTGACCTTCCTCAAGAAGCTCATGCGATTCCATCCGATACCTGTAATCGTCATTAGTTCTCTGGCTCAGGCTTCGAGCCGCGCGGCGCTCGAAGCGTTGCAATACGGGGCAGTGGACGTCTTGGGCAAGCCGGGCGGTCCTTATTCGGTGGGGGAAATGAAGCAGGACTTGCCGCAAAAGATCCGCGCAGCCGCGCTAGCCCGGATTCGGAGAGTGTCGGCCGAGGAGCCCGTTCCGGAAAAACCGCGCGTTCCCGCGGTTGTCCGTGCGGCGGACCGAAGGACGGTGATAGCTATAGGGGCGTCCACCGGAGGGACCGAAGCGATCCGGCAGGTTCTCGCCGAAATGCCCGAGAATAGCCCGGGAATTGTCGTCGTCCAGCACATCCCGCCTGTATTCTCCACCGCTTTCGCGAACCGGCTGAACGATCTTAGCCGGATTCGAGTGAAGGAGGCGGCTGACGGCGACGTGGTGTCTCCGGGACAGGCGCTCATCGCGCCGGGCAACTTCCACATGACGCTGCGAAAACGAGGGAGCGAGTATTACATCTCGGTTCAAGACGGCCCGCGCGTTTGCTATCAAAGACCCTCGGTGGACGTGTTGTTCGACTCCGTTAGCGAGGTGGCGGGCCGCAACGCGATCGGCGCGATTCTCACGGGGATGGGAGCGGACGGGGCGCGGGGAATGCTCAAGATGAAGCGCGCCGGCGCCCGAACGATCGCCCAGGACGAAGCCAGCTCGGTGGTGTTCGGCATGCCGCGCGAAGCCATTCGGCTGGGGGCCGTCGACAGGGTCCTGCCGTTGCGACAGATCGCCGGCGAGCTCACCGCGCTCGGCGTCACTGTACACTAGCTTTTTGAACCCCGAAGAGTTCCGCAAGTTCGGACACCAAGTCATCGACTGGATCGCCGACTACCGCGCGCGCGTCGCCGAGTTTCCCGTCATGGCGCGGACGGCGCCCGGCGATATCCGCGCGCTTTTACCAGTTGAAGCTCCCGAACAGCCCGAGCCTTTCGAAGCTATTCTGAAAGACCTGGACACTATCATTCCGCCGGGCCTCTCGCACTGGCAGCATCCGAACTTCTTTGGCTATTTTCCCTCCAACGCGTTGCTCGCCGGCGTACTGGGCGATTACGCGAGCACCGGTCTCGGGGTGATCGGGCTTTCTTGGCAATCGAGCCCGGCGCTCACGGAGCTGGAAGAAGTGGTGACGGACTGGATGCGAAGGATGACCGGGCTTTCCGACGCCTGGAGCGGGGTGATCCAAGACACCGCGTCCGCTTGCACGCTGGTGGCGTTGCTGTGCGCCAGAGAACGCACCACCGGCTACGGCCTGACTCGCGGCGGATTGCAGAGCGAGAACCGGCCGCTAGTGGTCTACTGCTCGTCGCACAGCCATAGCTCGGTGGACAAGGCCGCGCTGCTGGCCGGTTTCGGGCGT
>JBEKHQ010000696.1:0-2899 GCA_050012195.1 Bryobacteraceae bacterium
TCAAGGATCGAAAGAAGCTTGCCGCCGATCCCGCTTTCGCCACTCTCAAGGAACTTCCGGAGTTCAAGCAACTGCTGGCGATGGAGCCGCGTGTTCTTTAGGCGGTTAAACGGTTCCTGGTTCAGCATTATTCTCCTGACATTGGCCCTGGCTGGTTGCGCCCGCGAAGCAGCGGGTCCCAGTCGTCTGGCTATTGTTCCGTTTGAAAACCAAAGTTCGGATGCGGAGTTGGACGGCGCCGGGCGCGGTGCGGCCGCGGCCCTGGTCTACGATCTTGCGGGCGCGCCAAACCTCTACGCGGAGACCGTTCAATCGATAAACGGCGCATATGACATGCACGCCTCGCGCGTGCTGGAGGGTTATTTTTCGGAGAACGGCGGGCAAGTGGAGCTCCACGCTACGGTGGAGGATGCGCGCCTGTCGAAGACAATCGACAGCATTGCATTGAAGGGTTCGGCGGCCGAAGGTGTGCTTCCCTTGTTGAACCAGCTAGCCCGAAGGTTGAGCTCCCAGGCACGCGAAATTGAGGCCGGGAGTCCGGGGGCTTTCCGGGACTATGAGCGCGCGTTGAATGCAGCGGACCGTTCCACGGCGGCCAAGGATCTGGAAGACGCGACGAAGGCGGCCCCGAAGTTCGCGGCGGCATACATCGATTTGGTTCCGGTGTTGCTGGCCGAGGGGGATCGGAACCAGGCCGAAAAGTTCATCCAAACGGCTGAGGCAGCGCATCCGGATGCAATCGATCAGGCGCGATTGGAATACTGGGCGGCTTCTGCAAGCGGCGACGCGGGCCAGCGGGAACAGGCATTGCACAGACTCACGCAGGCGACTGCGGCAGATTCGCGAGTATTCCGGGAGCTGGCGGAAATTGAGCTGAGGCGGCGAGATTATTCCGCGGCTGCGAGGGATTATGAGCGGGCAGCGCAGTTGAATCCCGACGAGCCGAGGGGCTGGAACGAACTGGGCTATGTGCTGGCCTATGCGGAAGATCTGGCGGGGGCGCGCCGGGCACTGGACCAGTATCGGGGATTGCTTCCCAAAGGGGACGCCAACGCCCTGGATTCGCTGGGTGAGGTGAGTTTCTATCTGGGTGATTTCCAGGCGGCGGAGAAGCGCTTTCTGGAAGCGAACGAGCAGAATCGAGCGGAATTCGGGGGCGCGGAGTTGTTGAAAGCCGCCGAGGCTCAGTTGATGCAGGACCGTCTCAAGGAGGCTGACGCGCTGTTTCAGAAATACGACGGGGTTATTGCGGGCGCTCAGCACTTTCGAGCGACCTACCAGTTCGCACAGTGGGAGTTTCTGACGGGCCGCCGCAAACTTGCGATGGAGGGGATGGAGAGAATCCTCCCGTCGCTGGATGCGGACGCGCGTTCGGCGGCTCTATGCCAGCTTTCGATCTGGAAGCTCCAGACGGGCGATTCCAAAACGGCGGTTGAACTGGCGGATCGGGCCGCGGAGACGGCAGTTAGCGCGCGGTCGCGGGGCATGAGCGCGCTGTGCCGGGGGGTGGTCAATCCGGGCGGCGGAAGCGGGTCGCGAATAACGAACGCCTACGCGCTGCTGTTCGCGGGGAAGTTTTCCGAGGCGACGCCGCTGCTCGAATTGCTGTATCGAGAAACGAATCCGCCGGAGGACGCGCAAATCCGGACTCTGCTGGCGTGGGCTTACGTGGAAGCCGGCCGTGCCGCGCAAGCCGACCGGCTACTGCGGATTTATCCGATTCCGCTTTCTTCCGGCGAGCCGATGTTCGCATCGATGATCTTTCCGAGGTACCTCTTCCTCCGTGGAACCGTTCTCGAAAAGCAAGGCAAGCGAGCCGACGCGAAGCGAAGCTACGAGTTGTTCCTCAAATACGCCGGCGACGTGCCGGACGTGTTCGGGGACCAAGCCGCGGCGCGCCGGAATCTTGGCGGGTTGTAAGAAGCTCAAGCGGTGGTTTTGACTTCCCAGGGTTTTGGAGCGGCGCCCTGATCGCGGTGCTCGACGCGATCATACAAATGCAAATCGGAAGTTGTGCCCAGGCCCTGGTTGTATAAGCTGGTGAGGCCGAGCCGCTCTTTCAGATCGTCCTCGAAGGCATGCAAAGCCTTGAGCTGAGTAGCTTGGGCGGGCACTTGCGCGCCGGCGGGAGTTCGCCAGAACACCTGGTAGCCGGCGTTGACCAGGAGGCCGATCTCATGGCCGATCAGAAGTCCGGCGCGGTTGACGTGAGGGTGCTGGTCCGGTTGGTCTTCGACGATGGCGGCGATGCCGTGGCGGGATACACGGGCGCACCGCGAGTCCAGAGACTCGGTTGTGAATCCGAGCGTTCTCAAGCTTTCAATTCGTTCCGCGAACGTTGACTCGTGAGGCTTCTCTCTCCTGAAGAACATGTACTTACTATAATGCCAGAGTGCCTTTTCTCTTGTCGCTCGACGAAGGAACGACCAGCGCGCGCGCCGCGCTCTACGATGAACGAGGACACCGGCTGGCGATGGAGTCGACGCCCGTCGAATGCTTTTATCCGGAGCCGGGCTGGGTGGAGCAGGACGCCGAACAGATCTGGCGCGCGCAGCTCGACGCCGCACGACGGGTTTTGTTGAAGGCTAAGGGGGCGTCGATTGCGGGAGTCGGGATCACTAACCAGCGAGAGACGACGATCGTTTGGGAACGTCGGACCGGCTCTCCGATCACCGCGGCGATTGTTTGGCAGTGCCGCCGCACGGCTGGATTCTGCGCCGAACTCGCGGCCAGCCCGAGGGCAGGGTGGATCACAAAGAAGACCGGATTGGTGATCGACGCGTATTTCTCGGGCAGTAAGATTCGGTGGATTCTGGAGAATGTTCCGGACGCCAGGCGGAAGGCGTCAGACGGAGAGCTTCTCTTCGGCACGGTGGATACTTGGCTGATTTGGAAACTG
>JBEKHQ010000697.1:0-2897 GCA_050012195.1 Bryobacteraceae bacterium
TCTGGCGTTCGGCGAGCAGCGCCTGAAAACCGAGTTGGCTCATTCCCACAAGATGGCTCGCTTGTGCCAGCGTCAGGCGCTCGCGCTGGAAAAGGGTTAACGCAAGTTCCTGCCGTAGCTCGGGTTCGGTGATATGCGCCGCTGTGAGCACGTCGTCTGAAATTGTGACTGGCATTGCTGGCCTGTTGTTATTATACTTCCGGGGCTCCCGATGCCTTTGCCGCAGTGCTCGGAGCTCGGTGAGAGTTAAGTCTAGCGGGCGAACGCGAGACAAGCGCGAATGTCCTCTTTGGCGAGATCGGGGAAGTCACGAAGAATCTCGCCCTCCGTCATCCCGGATGCGAGATAATCGAGGACATCATAGACAGTGATGCGAAATAGACAGTGATGCGAAGGCCACGGATGCATGGCTTCCCGCCCATCTTGCCCGGTTCGATCGTGATGATTTCGCTGTAGTCCATCGACAACGCTCGGCACCACTGCCAAGATATCAGCTTCCATCGCGCGCCTGTGCTAGGATTGAGGATCAACTGCGGTCATGATTCGTGTCTATCGCGGCATCCAGCCCAGAATTGCCGCCTCCGCTTACATCGATCCGAGCGCTCAAGTAATCGGCGACGTCGTGGTCGGTGAACGTTCCAGCATCTGGCCGAACGTAACGGCTCGCGGCGACGTCAATTCGATCAGCATCGGCGACGAGACCAATATCCAGGATAATTGCGTGCTGCACTGCGACGCGGGATTGTTTCCGCTCGTGATCGGAAGCCGGGTTACGGTGGGCCATCTGGTGATGCTGCACGGATGCACCATCGAAGACGATTGCCTGATCGGGATCGGATCCATCGTGCTCAACGGGGCTAAAGTAGGAAGAGGGTCGGTAGTCGCCGCCGGCGCGGTGGTGCCCGAAGGGGCCGAAGTGCCTGCGCACAGCATGGTGATGGGCGTCCCGGCCAAGGTCAAACGCCAACTCACCTCGGAAGAGCGCGAGCGTTTCAGCCAGAACGCCAAGCATTACATCGAACTCGCGCGCACCTTTCGAGAAGAGCTGCCGGACGAACAACGGGGCGAGCCGTCTTAATGGCGGCGCTGGGCCAGCTTAAGGGTTTCCAATCGATGATCAAAGCCGTAAAAGGCACTCGCGACATTCTTCCGCCTTCGAGCGCAGCCTGGAACCACGTGGAAGCCGTCGCGCGAGAGGTCTTTCGGACCTACAATTATCAGGAGATTCGCACGCCCATCCTGGAAGAGACCGCGCTGTTCGCGCGCGGAGTGGGCGAAGAGACCGACATCGTTAGCAAAGAGATGTACACTTTCGAGGACCGCGACGGCAGCTCGCTCACGCTGCGGCCGGAAGCTACCGCGTCGGTGATTCGCGCCTACATCGAACATCGTCTGGATCAAAAACCGGGCTTGCAGAAGTTGTATTACATCGGCCCGATGTTCCGTCGCGAGCGTCCGCAAAAGGGACGATACCGCCAGTTTTATCAGATCGGCGCGGAGGCGATCGGGTCGGAATCTCCGGTGGTCGACGCCGAAGTGATCGAGATGGTGGTCGAGTTGTTGCTCGGCGTGGGGCTCGCCGGATTCCAGCTCTACGTGAATTCGGTGGGCGATGCGAATTGCCGGCCCCAATACGTCGCGCTGCTCCGCGAGCGGCTTCGCGACGTCGCCGGGCAACTCTGCGGCGACTGCCAGCGTCGCGCCGAGACGAATCCGCTGCGCGTGCTCGACTGCAAGGTTCCCGAAGACCAGCCCATCATCGACGCCCTGCCCTCCATCCAGGATCATCTCTGCCAGCCCTGCCGCGCGCACTTCGATGCGGTTCGCTGGCATTTGGACGCCCGTGGAATCCCCTACCAGGTGCAGCCTCGCATGGTGCGCGGCCTGGATTACTACATGCGCACCACCTTCGAGATCGTTCACGGAGCGCTGGGCGCGCAGAATTCGGTGCTGGGCGGCGGACGGTACGACGGCCTGGCGGAAGCGCTCGGCTCGCCGGTGCATTCTCCAGGAATCGGCTTCTCCATCGGCGAAGATCGCCTGGTGATGAGCGTCGAACAGGAGCACCCCGATGCACACCGTCCCATCCTGGATGTCTACATCGCGCCCATCGGTACGGCCGCCGAGAGTCATTGCGCCCAACTGGCGCACGATTTGCGCGGCGCCAAGTGTTCGGTGGAACTCGGCCTGGACGGTAAGCTGAAAAGATCGCTCGAATTGGCGAATAAAATGGCGGCTCGGTTCGTCCTAATCGTGGGCGAGAGCGAACTTGCCGCCGGGCGATACAAGCTGAAAAATATGCGATCGGGCGATCAGGAGGAAGTGCGCCGCGACCAACTGTTGGAGCGGATAAAATAATTCATGGAACCCGTACAACTGGATTTTCTGGGCGATCTGCGCCGCACGCACATGTGCGGCGAGCTGCGTCCCGCCGATACCGGCAAGCGCGCCTTGCTCATGGGCTGGGTCCACCGTCGTCGCGACCTGGGCGGCGTCAATTTTGTCCATTTGCGCGATCGTGACGGCGTCACCCAAGTGGTCTTCCATGCCGGCTCCGGCGCCGAGCTGCACGCCAAGGCCGAAATGCTCGGACCCGAGTACGTCGTCGCGGTCGAAGGGACGGTGGCGCGGCGAACGCCCGAGACCGTGAATGCCAGTCTCCCCACCGGCGAAGTGGAACTGGTGGCGGAAAAGCTTTGGATCTTGAACGAATCGCGCACGCCTCCGTTCCCGATGGAAGAAGAGGTGGACGTCAAGGAAGACGCGCGCTTGAAATATCGCTACGTGGACTTGCGCCGCCCGCACATGCAGCGCAACATAATCCTGCGGTCGCAAATCAGCTACGCGGTGCGCCAGCATCTTTACGGCCAGGGGTTCCTGGAGATCGAAACGCCGTT